>NZ_JABXXP010000276.1 GCF_013376155.1 Nguyenibacter vanlangensis | reverse complement strand
GGATCAGTTCGGCGGCGCGGCGGGCGGCGGCACGGCCGAACACCACCAGGTCCAGCAGCGAATTGGTGCCCAGCCGGTTGGCGCCGTGCACCGACACGCACGCGGCCTCGCCCACCGCCATCAGGCCCGGAACCACCGCGTCGGGGTCGTTCGCGGTGGGACGGATGACCTCGCCGTGATGATTGGTGGGAATGCCGCCCATGTTGTAATGCACGGTCGGCAGCACGGGCACCGGCTCGCGGGTCACGTCGACCCCGGCGAAGATCCGCGCGGTCTCCGAGATGCCCGGCAGGCGCTCATGCAGCAGGTCGGCGCCCAGATGCTCCAGATGCATCAGGATATGGTCGCCATTGGGGCCGCAGCCGCGCCCCTCGTTGATCTCGATGGTCATCGACCGCGACACCACATCGCGTGAGGCCAGGTCCTTGGCGGTGGGGGCATAGCGTTCCATGAACCGCTCGCCCTCGGAATTGGTCAGGTATCCGCCTTCGCCGCGACAGCCCTCGGTCAGCAGGCAGCCGGCCGGATAGATGCCCGTCGGATGGAACTGCACGAATTCCATGTCCTGGGTCGGGACGCCGGCCCGCATCGCCATGCCGCCGCCATCGCCCGTGCAGGTATGGGCCGAGGTGCAGGATTGATAGGCGCGGCCATAGCCGCCGGTCGCCAGCACCACCGTCTGGGCGCGGAAACGGTGGATGGTGCCGTCTTCCAGGCACCAGGCCATCACGCCGCGGCAGGCGCCCTGCGCATCCATGATCAGGTCGAGCGCGAAATATTCGACGAAGAATTCGACGTCGTGCTTCAGGCATTGCTGGTACAGCGTATGCAGGATCGCATGGCCGGTGCGGTCGGCGGCCGCACAGGCGCGCGGGACCGGGGCCTCGCCGAAATTGCGCATGTGGCCGCCGAAGGGGCGCTGGTAGATCCTGCCGTCCTCGGTGCGCGAGAAGGGCACGCCCAGATGTTCCAGCTCCTGCACGGCGGGCACCGCCTCGCGGCACATATATTCGATGGCGTCCTGGTCGCCCAGCCAGTCCGACCCCTTGACGGTGTCGTACATGTGCCAGCGCCAGTCATCCTCGGCCATGTTGCCCAGCGCCGCGCCGATGCCGCCCTGGGCGGCGACGGTGTGGCTGCGGGTCGGAAAGACCTTGGTGACGCAGGCGGTCTTCAGCCCGGCGGCCCCCATGCCCAGGGTGGCGCGCAGGCCCGAACCGCCGGCACCGACGACGACCACGTCATAGGCGTGATCGACGATCCGATAGGCCCGCGCTGAAGGAAGAGTGATCGCGTTCATGTCTTGGACGTGTCCCGATGCTGATCCGGCTCCGGGGCGGCCTGTCGGGCCGCCGGACCGGCACTGTCTTGCGTGTCTCGTGTCGCGGCGGAATGCCGCACGGGCCTTCAGGCCCCGTCCGGTCGGGCCAGCGCCAGCTTCAGGACCGCGACCACCGCGAACAGCCCGATCAGCAGGGCCGCGCCCTTCATCAGCAGGCTGGCCGGCAGGTGCGCCTTGCCATGCACGTAGTCGTCGATGACGACCTGCAGGCCCAGTTGCATGTGGTGGAAGGTCAGCACCATCAGGGCCAGCAGCATGGCGGAATTCGCGGGCTTGCCGCCCCAGGCCGCGACCGTGGCATGCTCCGCGCCGGCCAGGCGCACGACCTGCAGCACGAACCAGCCGGACAGCGGTACCAGCGCGATGGCGGACACCCGCTCGGCCCACCAGTGATCGACACCGGTCTTGGCCGAACCCAGCCCCCGCGCGCGGGACAGTTGCGAGCGCATGACATCCATGCGCGGCGTCGGGGACGATGTCATGTCACGAGGCCCTCTTGCTGGAACGGCAGGCCGCCACGCCCAGGATCGTGGCAAGCAGGACCAGGGTCGCGCCCAGGGTGACGCCCACCGCGACGGGCCCGTCGCGGTTGATCTGCTTCTTCTCGAAACGATAGCCGGCATCCCAGGCCAGGTGGCGCAGTCCCGCAACGACATGATAGACCAGCGCCAGCGTCCAGCCCGCCAGGGCCGCCCGGCCCAGCGGATGGCGGGTGACTTTCTGAACTTTCCTGAAGGAGTCGGGGCCTTTCGCGGCGGCATTCAGCCAGCATACGCCCAGCCCCGCGCCCAGCGCCGCCGCGACGCCGGCCGCCCGGTTCGCGATCGAAAGGAACATGGAGAGCCGGAACCGATAGACCTGGAGATGCGGGGACATGGGCCGCCGGGTCAGTGTTCCGTCACTTCGGTGCCCTATATAGAGCGCATCACGGACATCCTGCATGGTCGTCTCGTCGATTTCCCTGATTATGGCTCCGGTTTCCACCGGCGGCCTGTGCCTGTTCGGTCCTACGCCCGGGACGGGGCGCGGTCAACGCAGGGGGGAACACGAGGTCGCGAGACGGCGAACGCCGCATGGCCGGGCGGCAACCGGAACGGTTCCGAACCGTTCCGGCCTGCCCCCCGGCCGTTCAGGCCGCCTTGCGGGGCAGCAGGTCCAGCGCGATCATGGTTTCGGCGATCTGCACGGCATTCAGCGCGGCGCCCTTGCGCAAATTGTCCGCCACGCACCAGAAGCCCAGCCCGTTGGGCACGGTCGGGTCGATCCGCAGGCGCGACACATATGTCGCGTCCTCGCCGACGCATTCGATCGGCGTGACATAGCCGCCATCCTCGCGCTGGTCGTGCAGGATCACGCCCGGCGCCTCGCGCAGCGCCCGGCGCGCGCGCTCCAGGTCGACCGGCTCCTCGAATTCGACGGTGACGGCCTCGGAATGGCCGATAAACACCGGCACGCGCACGCAGGTCGCGAAAACCGCGATATCAGGGTCGAGAATTTTGCGGGTCTCGACCGTCATCTTCCATTCCTCCTTGGTCGCGCCGTCATCCATGAAGCGGTCGATATGGGGAATGCAGTTGAAGGCGATCTGCTTGGTGAACTGCTCGGCCTTCAGCGGGTCGCCGACGAAGCTGGCGCGCGACTGGGCGAACAGCTCGTCCATGCCCTCCTTGCCGGCGCCGGCCACCGCCTGGTACGTGGCGACCACGACCCGGCGGATGGTGAACAGGTCGTGCAGCGGCTTCAGCGCCACCACCATCTGGATGGTCGAGCAATTGGGATTGGCGATGATCCCGCGCCGCGCCTTCTTCAGCGCGTTCGGATTGACCTCCGGCACCACCAGCGGCACGTCGGGCTCCATGCGGAAATGCGACGTGTTGTCGATGACGATGCAGCCCGCCTTTGCCGCGCGCGGCGCATGCACCGCCGAAACCGACGCGCCGGGCGAGAACAGGGCGACGTCCCAGCCCGAGAAGTCGAAATGCTCCAGGTTCTGGACCTTCAGCACCTGCCTGTCGCCGAACGAGACCTCCTGCCCCGCCGAACGGGCCGAGGCCAGGGCCGCGATCCCGTCGATCGGAAACGCGCGCTCGGCCAGCGTTTTGAGCATTTCGCGCCCCACTGCTCCGGTGGCGCCTACGACCGCGACGCGGTATCCCATCGATCCTGTTCCCCGATCCGCGCGTCCGGCCCGTCCGGACGCGATGCCTCCCCCGGCCGAGTGGCCCCCGGCCAGGGTGGCACAGACAGGTAGTGCCTGCCCGGACGGGACGCAAGCAAGACCAGCGATCCGGCGCGGTTTTTCGCCTCCCGGCCGGCCTGCCGCCGCTCGTCGCGCCCTTGTGTTC
>NZ_JABXXP010000275.1 GCF_013376155.1 Nguyenibacter vanlangensis | reverse complement strand
ACCGGCCGGCGGCCGACGCGCAGCACCATGCCCCCCGCGTGATAGGTACTGCGCCGATAGGCGCGCGCCGTCGGCACGTCGACGGGCCGGATGCCGGTCATGCGCCGCTCACCCCTCCTCCGTCTCGGCCTCGCCGAAGCGCGAATTGCGGTGCACCCATGCCGACAGCAGCAGGCCGAAGCCGAACATCACCGTCAGCATCGCCGATCCGCCATAGGAAATCAGCGGCAGCGGCACCCCTCCCACCGGGATCGCCCCCATCACCATCGACAGGTTGACCGCGCAATACAGGAAGAAATTGGTGGCGATTCCCAGCCCCAGCAGCCGGCCGAACTGGTTGCGGCTGCGCAGGGCGATCAGCATGCCGCCCAGGATCATCAGCATCAGCAGCCCGATCACCGCGATCCCGCCGACATAGCCCCATTCCTCGGCGATCATGGTGAAGATGAAGTCGGTCTGCTTTTCCGGCAGGAAATTCAACTGCCCCTGCGTGCCATGCAGATAGCCCTGCCCCCACATCCCGCCCGACCCCAGCGCGATCTTGGACTGGATGATGTTGTACCCGGCACCCAGCGGATCGCTCTCCGGATGCAGGAAGGTGGTGATCCGCGCCTTCTGGTAGTCGTGCAGATGGGCATAGACGATCTTGCCCAGGAACGGCACCGGCGCCAGCAGCAGCGCGATCTGCCAGATCCGCATCCCGGCGGCGAAGAAGATCGCCGCCCCGACCAGGCCGGTGATCACCGCGGTCCCCAGGTTGGGCTCCTTCAGCACCAGCCCGACCGGCAGCAGCACCAGCAGCGCCGGCGGCAGCAGATAGAGCGGATTGGCCATCTTGCGGTAATTGACCCGATGGAACCAGGTGGCCAGCACCAGGACCAGCGCGATCTTCGCCAGTTCCGACGGCTGGATCTGCATGCCGCCGACGATCAGCCAGCGTTCCGCCCCCTTGCCGACATGCCCCATCCGCAGCACCGCCACCAGCAACAGCATGGACAGGCCGTAAAGCGGCCAGGCCAGGCGCACCAGTACGCGCGGACTGGTCAGCGCCACGCAGACCATCATCACCAGCCCGATGGCGAAGCGGATGCTCTGCGGTCCGGCGAAGGGACGCGACGACCCGCCGGCCGCCGAATACAGCGCGCCGTACCCCACCCCCGCCAGGACGCAGATCAGCAGCACATACAGCCAGTTGACCTGCCAGAGCTTGGCCAGGATGCGGAAATTGGGCTCGGCGCGCAGCAGGCGCTTCTGAAAATTCATCTCCCCTCCGGCCCGCCTGAGCGCAGACTGCTCTACTCGATCTCGGCCACCACCTGGCCCGGCGGCTCCTTGCGGTTCGCCGGATCGCGCGTCAGGGCGTCGGTCATGATGTCGCGGGCCAGCGGCGCCGCCACGGCGGCGCCGGCATTGCCGTGCTCGACGACCACCGACACCGCATAGCGCGGCGCGTCGAAGGGCGCAAAGCAGATGAACAGCGCATGCGGCCGATATTCCCACGGCAGCGCCGAGGAATCGAAATGACCGCTCTCGCGCATGGCGCGCGACACCCGCCGCACCTGGGCCGACCCGGTCTTGCCGGCCATCTGGACGCCCGGAATGTCCAGCCGGGCCTTGGGCGCCGTGCCGTGGGGCTCGTTCACCACGGCGAACATGCCCTGCCGAAGCTGGTCCAGGAACGGGTCGGGCATCTCCAGCGCCGGCCAGTGCGCCGGATCGGTGCCCTCCACCAGCTTGCCGGAAACGGCACGGACCAGATGGGGCTGCACCGCCCGCCCGCTGGCGAGGCGCGAGACATAGGTCGCCAGTTGCAGCGGCGTGACCTGCACGAATCCCTGCCCGATGCCGCTGACGATCGTATCGCCGCCGTTCCAGTGCTGGCCGTGCGCCCGCCGCCATTGCGGCGTGGGGATCAGCCCCTGGCGGGCATGAGGCAGCTCGATGTCCAAAGACGTGCCCAGCCCGAAACTGTGGGCCGCGGCGGCGATCGCATCCATGCCCGTCCGGCGCGCGACCTCGTAGAAGAACACGTCGCACGAGAATTTCAGCCCGTCCCGCAGGGTCAGCGACCCATGGCCGTAGCGCGACCAGCAATGGAAGCGCGTGCCGCCCACGTCCAGATAGCCGGGGCAGAAGATCCGGTCGGCCGGCGACAGCGTTCCGGCCCGCAGCGCCGCCATCGCCACCGCGGGCTTGAAGGTCGATCCGGGCGGATAGACGCCGGCCACCGCCTTGTTGATCAGCGGCGTGCGCTCGTCATTGGTCCATTCGGCCCATTGCGCCTGGCTGACGCCGCTGTCGAACAGCGACGGGTCGAAGGACGGGTTGCTGACCATGGCCAGCACCTCGCCGTTGCGGCAATCCATCACGACCGCGCTGGCCGACTGGTCGGCGATCCGGCCCAGCACGGCCTGCTGCAACCCCGAATCGACGGTCAGGGTGATTTCGTCGCCCGGCTGGCCGTCATCGCGCGACAATTCGGCCATGACGCGCCCGACGGAATTGACCTCGATCTCCACCGCGCCCACCGTGCCGCGCAACTGCGCGTCCTGGGTCTGCTCCAGGCCGGCGCGGCCGATACGCATCCCCGGCAGCGCCATGGTCGCGTCATGAGCCACCTCTGCCTCGCCCGGCGGCGCGACATAGCCCACCACGTGCGCCAGCAACGGCCCGAACGGGTAATTGCGCGTGGTGCCCACGTCGATCACCACCCCCGGCAGCGACGGCGCGTTCAGCTCGATCCGCGCCATGTCGTCCCAGGACAGGAAATCGCGCAGCATGATCGGGATGAAACGCCGCTTGTGGCGCATCTCCCGCTCGATACGGGCGCGATCGCGGGGCTCGATCGGCAGCAGGGCGGAAAACCGGTCCAGCGTGCCCGGAATGTCGCTGGTCTCCTCCGGCAGCAGCAGTGCGCGCCAATTCACCTTGTTCGACGCCACGGCGATGCCGAACCGGTCGACCACCCGCCCGCGCGGCGGCGCGATCAGCCGGCGATTGACGCGGTTATTCTCCGCCAACCGGGCATAATGGTCGCCGTCGCGCACCTGCAGCTCATACAGCCGGTGCCCCAGCCCGCCCAGGGCCGCCATCTGCGCCGTCAGCACCACCAGCGCCCGGCGGGTAAAGACGCCGCGGGACGGGTTTTCGGTGTCGGGCCGCGACATCAGGCGGGGCATGGTCTTTCTGCGCCGGATCATCCGACCACCCGCTCAGAAACGCATCCCGGCGGCGCCGATCAGGCGCGCTCGGGATTCGCGACGGTGCGCGACATGGCCGTGAACAGCCCGTACAGAACCGGAAAGACCCCCATCCCCAGCGTCCACTGGAACCCGAACGCCGCCCCCGGCATCACCCGCAGCGACAGCGCGGAAACCAGCGCCCATTGCAATACGGTGCCGGCGGCCGACACCCCCCCGAACGCCAGCCACAGCGCCAGCACGTGCAGCCGCGCCAGCCCATAGCGCGCCGACAGCGCGACCCCATGGACGATCAGCAGCACCAGCAGCATGACCCCCGGCGGCCCGAACCCCAGCAGGTCGACCAGCAGCCCGCACAGGAAGACGGCCGGCGACGGCATCGAGGCCGGCCGGAAGATCGACCAGAAGAACACCGAGGACAGCACCACGCCCGGCAGCAGCTCGGCCTGCCCCGGCAGGTCGAGCGGCGCGGACAGCAGCAGGATGG
>NZ_JABXXP010000274.1 GCF_013376155.1 Nguyenibacter vanlangensis | reverse complement strand
CCGTCGTGGTCCGGGGTCATCGGGGGCCGGGGCCATCACATTCGCACGACCTGGCGCGGCGCGGCGTATCGCCCCGGAGCGGCGGGCTTGCGGGGCGGGGCGGGGGTGAACATCTGCCCCGGCATCATTGTCTGGAGGGGAGCCGTGTCATGCTTGCCAGGGACATCATGACATCTTCGGTCATCGGAATCGCGCCGACCGATACGATCGACAAGGCGATGTCGGTGATGTTGTCGCGCGGGGTCAGCGGCTTGCCGGTCATCGCCGAGGACGGCGCGCTGCTGGGCATGCTGACCGAGGGCGACCTGTTGCGGCGCAGCGAGCTGGAGACCGAGCCCAGCCATTCCTGGCTGGGCGAATTGCTGCGCTCGCCCGGGCGGGCGGCGGCGGAATACGTGCATACCCACAGCCGTCACGTGGCCGACGTGATGACGGACGAGCCGGTGACGATCGCCCCGGACGCCAGCCTGCGCGAGGCGGTGGACGTAATGAGCAGCCGCCGGGTGAAGCGCCTGCCGGTGGTGGAGGATGGCCGGGTGGTGGGAATCCTGTCCCGGGCGGATGTGCTGCGCGCCCTGCTGCGGACCGTGCCGCGGGAGCCGGGTGCTGCGACGGATGCCGAGATCGAGCAGGAGATCGTCGCGGAATTTCAGCGTCAGGCCAAATGGGCGGGCGAGGATTTCGTGCATGTCAGCGTGCAGAACGGCGTGGTCGAACTGACCGGCACCATCATGGACGAGCGGCTGCGCACGGCCGCCCGCGTGGCGGCGGAAAATACCCGCGGCGTGGTGGCGGTCGAGGATCATCTGGTCGCGGTGCAGCCGATGACGGATGCGGCCATGCCGATGTCCATCTGAGCGGCACGGCGCCTGGCGGTGCCGGGTCAGGAACCGACGGCGAGGGCGCTGACGGTGGGGGCGCTGGAGGTGCTGGAGAGGGCGGTGAACCCCAGGCGGCCCAGATAGGCGAGGCGGGTGGCGGGCACGATGTCGCCGATATGCCCTTCCAGGATGCGGGCATAGCCGGTGATGGCGGTTTCGATCAGCGCGGAGCCGGCGGCGATGCCGGTGAACAGGGTCCCGACCTCGTCGCGCAGGTGCCATATGTCGCCGCGCAGGCAGGCATGTTCGGCATGGCGGAAGCCGGGGACGATGTCCTTCAGCACCGGGGTGAGGAGTTCGGTGGCGTCGATCGCATGGCGGACGAAGGCGTTGCATTGCTCGTCGGGCACGAAATAGCCGGCGGCGTCGCCCTGCAGCATCATCAGGCCGGGGCGCGGCTTCCTGTCCTGCAGCAGGCGGGTGCGCACCACGATCCGCTGGGTGTCCGATCCGGTTTCCGAGGTGACCAGGAGCGTGCCGACCGGCGTGGCCAGAAGGTCGGGCGTGACGCGCATACGCGACAGGGGAATGGTCGCCAGAATGATCATGTGCGCCTTCTTTTCGATCTCTATTTATGATCTCGGCCGTGTCGGGGCATAACCACCGGCGCGCATGGCGGTTGCATGGCGGCCGGAGGAGGCGTCGGGCGGTCAGCGCCCGGGACGATCCAGCATCAGGCAGGGCACGTCGCGATAGGTCGTCCGGCCGAAGATCCGGTAGCCGAGATGCTGGGCCAGGCGTAGGGATGGGGCGTTGTCGGGCTGGATGAGGCAGACCGTGCGTGCCGGCGCGTGGGTGCGCGCCAGCCAATCGTGGGCGGCGCGGACGGCTTCCTGCGCCAAGCCGCGCCCGTGGGTGGCGCGGGTCATGATCCATGCGGCCTCGGGCACGCCGTCGAAGTCCGGCCCGAGGCCGCGATGGAAATCGGCCAGTCCGACCTCGCCCAGGAAGCGGCCGTCGGCGCGGTCGGTGACCGCGAACAGGCCGTAGCCCAGCAACGCCCAATGGCCGGCATAGCGCAGCAGGCGGTTCCATGCGTCCTCACGCGTGGGGGCCGGGGCGGAGATGAAGCGGAACAGGTCGCGGTCGCGGAACATCGCGTACCAGTCTTCGAAATCCGCGATGCGGTGCGGGCGCAGGATCAGCCGGGATATTTCGATCATGGCGTGATGCCATCAGCCGCCGTGGCCGGTGTCAAGTGCGGCGTGAACGACGTTGCGATTCCATTCGGGTTTTTCGAAATCCCATCGGGTGTCCTGTCTCTTTCGCGTGATGCCGGGGGGCGGATCTTTAACGGCGCGGGGTGTGGATTACATCTCGGCCGTATCTCGGGCTGGGGAGGTTGGCCGTGTTGCAACTTATGGAGCCGCATCGCGCGTTCAAATGGGAACGGCGGGCGGTGCCGTCCGTGCTCGATCAGGTCGGCATGGCGTTGTTGATCCTGTTTACCATCGGCTGCGTGATCCTGTTGCTGATCCTGGGCTAGCGGACGCGCCGGTGGCTTGAGGGTGGTGGTTCGGGCATCGGGAATGCCCGTTTTTTGGAAAGCATGATGAAGAAGCGGTCCTTGCGCGCGGCGCTGTGCCTCGCGCTGATGGCTGGCCTGGCCGCCTGTGCGGAGAATGGGCCGGAGACGGTCTGGTACAATTATGATGCAGCGACTTATGAGGGGGTGCCGGGATATTGGTCGTACGGGTACTGGCCGTACGGGTACTATTCTTACGGGTATTGGCCTTATGGTTCCGGGCCGTTCGTGGTCATCGTGCCGCGCGAGCATGAGCGGTTCGAACGGTTCGAACATCGTGGCATGGTGGGACGTCCCTTCATGCACGGTGGCATGACCCATGGCGATATGGTCCATGGAGGGGCGGCCCATGGTGGGATGGCCCATGGGGGCGGCGGCCATCCGGTGCATTTCGTCCAGCCGGAACAGTAATGACCGGGGAGCGGGAGCCGGCGGGTGGAGTGCATGTCCGCCGGACGGGGCGTCAATATTCCGGCTTCTCGCCCTTTGCCGGGATCGAGGTCGGGGTGCCGGGGGTGCCGGAATACGTGATGAGCAGCACCGTGCGCGTGTCGCCGGACGCGCCGCGATGGACGTCGTTCACGGATTCGGCAAAGGATTCCCCGGTATGGAATATCCGGGATTTTCCGGTTTCGCGGTCGGTGATGGTCAGTTGGCCTTCGAGCACGTAGCCGGCATTGGGAACCGGATGTTCGTGCCAGGGCAGGGCGGTGTGCGGCGGGATGATCAGGCGGATCATCGTCAGTTGCGGCCGTGTCGTCGGGTAATGGGTGTAGGCGGTGCCGTTCCAGGAATGATCGGCCTGCAGCAGGATGTCGCGATGGCCGGTGGCCACCGTCTGGGCGTGGGCCGGGGCGGCCAGGGATGTCATGACGAATGGCAGGGCGAATGGTAGGGCGAATGGCAGGGCGCGCATGGCCATGCGGGTGCGTGCTGTCATGTGGGACCTCCTGGACGCGATGGTGCCCACGATGGTGCCTGAGCGGGGAGGGGCCGCAGGTTAAAAAATCCTCCATTCCGTTCACGGGTTTGCGTGAGGATCTGCTCTAGCTCAGCGTCATGAGCGAGGCGTTGCCGCCGGCGGCGGCGGTGTTGATGCTGAGCAGCCGTTCTTCCAGCAGCCATTCGGGCAGGGGGCCGTCCGGCGTCAGGGTATGGATGGTGACGATCGGGCCGCTGTCGCCGCCGAGGCGGTTCAGGGTTGCCAGGGCGTCCGCAAGGGTGGGGCTGCCGGGTTCGGCCAGGATGAGGGCGGGGAGGGCGGCGCCCGGTGTGCCGAGCAGCGCGGCCAGGGCGTCGGGATCCGGCAC
>NZ_JABXXP010000273.1 GCF_013376155.1 Nguyenibacter vanlangensis | reverse complement strand
GGGGGGCGGTGCAGGGCCGGCGCGGCCGGTCCGATATTCAGGGCGGGAGTTTTCATGCCGCACGCTCCCGGCCCGTATGTTCGTGACCGGTCGTCGCGGCGCCGATCGCCGAGGCCAGAACCCGCTCGGCGGTCAGCGCGGCCCCCTGGACGCGATCGACCACGCGCCCCTGGCGCATCACGATCACGTCCTGGCTGACCGCCATCAGTTCCGCGAGGTCTGAGGTAATCACCACGATCGCCGTTCCCGCCTCGGCAAGCTGGCGGATGAAGCCGTGGATTTCCGCCTTGGTCGCCAGGTCGATGCCGCGCGTGGGCTCGTCCAGGATCAGCACGCGCAGCGCCTGCCCGGCCCAGCGCGCGAACAATCCCTTCTGCTGGTTGCCGCCCGACAGAGTCCCGATCGCGGTCTCCGGCGTGCCGGCCTTGATCGCGAAACGGCGCATGACGGCCCGTGTCTCGGCCAGCAGGGCGGGAAAATCCAGCAGCCAGCCGCCATGCGACAAGCGGGCGAGGCCGGTGCAGGTCAGGTTGCTCTCCAGGCCCATCGGGGCGAAGATGCCCTGCTTCTTGCGGTCTTCCGGCAGGTATCCGATGCCCAGCGCCATCGCCTCCGCCGGGGAGCGGGGGCTGATCTCGCGCCCGTCCAGCACAATCCTGCCGGTGGAGGCCCGCAGCGCGCCGAATACCGTCATCGCGACCTCCGACCGCCCGGCGCCGACCAGCCCGTAGATGCCGGTGATGCGTCCGGCCGCCACGTCCCAGTCGACGTCGTGGAAATGACGGGGATGGCTGAGGCCCCGGATGGACAGGACCGGCGGCGTGGACGATGCCGCCGCCGCGGGCGGCCGTGCCGCTTCGCCGCCGTCCTGCCGGATGCCGTCGTCCTGCCGGGTATCGTGGCGCCGGCCCATCATCAGGCGCAGCAGCAGGTCTTCGGTCACGTCGGAGGCGGCATAGTCCCCGGTCACGCGCCCATCCGTCAGCACGGTGACATGGTCGCCCAGGCGCGGCACCTCCTCCAGCCGATGCGTGATATATACGATGGCGCGCCCGTCATCGCGGAGGCGACGGATGATGCCGACCAGCCTGTCGGTCTCGGCGCGCGACAGGATCGCCGTCGGTTCGTCGAAGACGATGACGCGGGCGTCCTGCACCAGCGCCTGCGCGATCAGAACCAGTTGCTGGTGCCCGAGCCCGAGATCCATCATGGGCCGATGCAGCAGCGATTCCGCGAGATCGAGCGAGGACAGCCACGGCCGGACCGCCCCGAGCATGGCCTCGGTCCGCACCCGGCCGAAGCGATCGGTGATTTCGCAGCCGGCGAAGACGTTTTCCAGCACGCTCAGGTGCGGGAAGATCATAGGCTCCTGGTAGACGGCGGTGATGCCGAGTGCCCGCGCATGCATCGGGTCCCGCAGCACGACCGGGGTGCCGTCGATCAGGATCTCGCCTTCTTCGGGGCGGACCGCGCCGGTCAACGTCTTGATCAGCGTCGATTTGCCGGCCCCGTTCTCGCCCAGCAGCACCAGGGTCCGTCCGGCCGCGATCACGGCGTCCACGCCCTTCAGGGCCCTGACGCCGCCAAAGGATTTCACGATCCCTCTCAGTTCGAGACGGTTCATGACGCACCTCAGAAATCCAGGGAAATGTTCTCTTTGGTGAAGATCATCGGCTGGCCCAGCAGCAGCGTCTTCGTCGTCGCGTCATACGCGATGGTGCCCAGCCCGGGCACGGCGTTCTGCGGATGCAGCGCCTTGTGCTGCAGAAGCTGCGTCAGGCCCCAGACCGTCAGGTATCCGAGGTCGACCGGATTCCACAGGACCGCACTCTTGACGGTGCCGTTCAGCACGTAGGTCCGGATCGTGTTCGGGTCGTCGATGCCGGTCACGGCGACTTTTCCGGAGAGGCCGGCCTGCAGCACCGCCTGCGCCGCGCCCGGCGTCGCGGTGGTGTTGACGCCGATGATCCCCTTCAGCCCCGGATAGGCCGACAGGATCTGTGACGTGATCTCGGTCGCCTTGCTGATATCCTCGCCGGCATACTGGACGCTGACCAGCTCGAGCTTGGGATATTTGGCAGCCAGGTAGGATTTCATCAGGGAAATCCATAGATTCAGGTTGGTCGCGGTCGGCCCTCCGGACACGAACGCAATCTGTCCTCCACCCTCGATCTGCGCGGCGAGCTGGTCGACCAGGGTGTGGGCGATGGCTTCGTCCGTGGCCTGCATGACCCGCAGCGACACGGCGTCGCCGTCCACCTGGCTGTCGGTCGAGGCGAAGGTGACGCCGCGTTCCCGGGCGTGGATGGCCTGGGCCTGAAGGGCGGTCGGGCTGTTGGCGGCGACGGCCACCGCGTCCAGCTTGCGGTTGATCAGGCTCTGGACGATCTGCGCCTGCGCCGCGACCGACGAGGTCGTCGGCCCCTGATAGACGATCCTGGCGTCGAACGCGCGGCCTCCCTTGAGGAATCCCTGCTGCATGGCGCTGAAATAGGGAATGCCGATCACCTTGGGCACGAAGCCGATCTGGAATGTTTCCGCACGGCCATGTGCCGGGGCCGCGCAGGATATCCCCGCCGCCGCCAGCGCCGCGATCACCGCCGAATGCTTCTTCACGATGTTGTCTCCTCGTGGCCCATGTCTGCGCATGGTTCCCACAGCGTTGAGACGGCGCCGCCCGGTCGGGAGGGCACCGACAATCGGACGCTAACGAGGATTATTGATTATAGTCAATCACGTCCCCTCCAGATATGGCGTCAGCGCGCCATAACGTGATCGAATGGGATCATGGATCGCGGGCGGGCTGGAGAGGGCCGTTGGATCGGATGTCGGGGCATTCCGATCTGACGCTGCTGACCTATCCTATCGTGACGCTTGAGCCACCGTATCAGGATACATCCACGCGACGCATTCTGATCGGCGATCATCCAAGCCCTGCCGAAAGCGCGCGCCGGTCCGTGCAGACGCACATTCATCCGGGCTGGCCCCGTTTTTCCTGGTCCAGGCGGCGGACGATCCCGTTTCAAACCCGGTGAATACCGCAATTCTTCAAGGCGCGTGCGAACGGAACGGTGTGGAGGTCGTGCGTCACCTGTTTCCTACCGGAGGCCATGGCTTTGGCCTCGGAAAACCAGGAACCGATACAGTGGAATGGCCCGGAATGGCCGAACAATGGATGACCCTGCATGGATTTATTTGACGAGCATTCTGCGGGAGCTCGCAAGCACCGATTCCCATATTCACTCCAAGCTGCAATATAATTCATAAATACCAGTTCCTTGGACTCCCACAGAGTGGACATGAAGGCCATGCTGCCATCAAGCCCGTCATGGGCTTTACCCGCGTCCACCGCCATGGGCGCGCCGACGTCATACCCGAATGGATGCCGGCAGGCTCAGCACCGCTGATTGCCGCATATACTGCCGATACCGATTGTTACTGTTGCGCCCGATCCGACAGCCTGTAATCAACCCGCACATCTTGCGTGAATCTTGCCTGTCCGATTATATGCGAATGATTCGCATTATCATGGTGGTGCATGCTTCGGAAAATTCATCGCTGGATCGGGCTGGCCCTGATCCTGCCGTTCGCGTTGCAGGGTCTGACCGGGTTCCTGCTGGTGGTCCTGCCGCTGTTGCTGGCAGGCCGTCCCGCCGTTCCGGCCCCTGGGGCGACGACCGCGCCGGCGGGTGTCGGCGCCGAGGCCATGATCGCCGCCG
>NZ_JABXXP010000272.1 GCF_013376155.1 Nguyenibacter vanlangensis | reverse complement strand
CAGCAGGCTCTCCTGGTTCACGCGCGGCGTCCGGCGCATTGTCAGGCTCCTCCAGTTCCGCAAACCAATGCCGCCATTATGGGCATCCGGATGAAACTGATGGGTGGTGAGTCGCGAACCCCATGCAGCCTGGAGACCATTTCCATGGAAGACGTTTTCCCAAAATAATAGAGAGGGCTGGATTTCGTCATTACGGTCCCGACCAGGATGTGCCCCAACGGAGTTGCCTCAGTACTCGGCTCGATCCGCAACTTTTGGGACTGGACGTTCCACTCGGCATCCCAATGCAGCGACAAGAAATAATTATGCTCATTTGTAATCGTATTCGTACCTACGCCTATTCCAATCCCACGCGACGGATTTTCACAATATATCAAGCCGTTTATGGCAGCGACACGCGGCGTGCGTTTCTCGCATTCCCGTAGAACAAGGGCGACCGCTACCGTTGCGAGCGACATCATGTAGATGGACCGCCTCTTCATAAACTTTCTATTCACGTCGTAATGTCCATCGACGTTGGATACCTCTTCGCCTACCCCACCGACATCGAACCGCTTCGTTCGTCTCGTCAGCGATTCATGGGCCACATCGGTTCGCATGCGCGGTGCCCAGAAGTTCAATATAATTGCTGCTGGCAGGATTGTGACAAAGGCTTGCGGAAAGGGCGCCATTGCCGGCACCGTAAACGTACATTCCCCTGAATCGCAACGCATTGTCTCCTTCAAGAGAGAGAGGACACATTGAGTTTGTGACGCCCTCCCCCCGCTTTGAGCCCTCACTCATCTTTCTCTCCCGGCATCCTGGATAGAGCGATTCAGCGGAGACAGGAGATAGCTGATGATGCGCCTGCGTCCAGTGAGGATTTCGGCGGTGACCGCCATGCCCGACTGAAGCCGCGCCGTTCGGCCCTCGACAGGGAGGGTGGCGTGGTCAAGTGCGATGCGTGCGACGTAGCCGCTGCCCTCACCGCCGTCGAGATCGGGCTCACTGCCGCTCTGCATGCCCGCTGCGGGTGTGCCAGCACGTCCTGGCATGTCATCCTGAGTATCTTTCGTCGTATCATCCACCGCATCTCGGCTGACCGACACGACGCGCCCCGGAACCAGGCCATACCGCGTGAACTTGAACGCCGCGACCTTCACCTGCACCCGCTGCCCGACCTGCACGAAACCGATGTCGCGGTTCGCAATCATCGCTTCCACCACGAGGTGTTGATCGTCGGGCACGATGACCATCAACTTCTCCCCGGGCGTTACGACCCCGTGGCTGCTATGCACCGCCAGTTGCTGTACTGTACCCGTGACGGGCGCCCGGAGCACGGTTTCGTTCGCCTCGTGCGCGGCCGCTCGGTAGGAGGCCTCATCCTCGCCCAATGTCCGTTGGGCTTCCGACAGGTCCTGCAGCACGCCACGCACATAGTCCGCCTGCTGCGCCGCATATTGCTTGGTGAGCGACGCCAGTTCCGCTACCGCTTCGCCGCGATGCGCGATCTGGATTGCCAGATCATGGGCCGCGTCCGAAAAGCGCTGGGCGCTCGACAGAAGATCGATCTTGGTTGCCAGGCGTTGCGCGTAGAGCTTGGCATACATATTCCGCACATCCGCCAGCATCGGCAACTCGGCCTTCAGCTTATCAACCGTGCCGGCATCTTCCACGGCTTCAACCCGCTTTTCCGCCATCTGCTGCGTCAGGGAGGCAAGCTTGACCTCCTGTTCGCTGGAACGTGCCGAGACGGAAGCAAACTCTTGCTCGATTTGTGCCAGGGTGACGCCAATTGGGGGGCGGAAATGCAACGGGTGTCCCGGGGATGCCATTTGATCACGCAACGCTATAAGCCCCGCCACGGCCAATCGCGACGCCGCTAGGTCAGCTGCCTGCTTGTCGCGCGCGGCCAGTGCAGACACAGCGTCGAGCCTTAACACCGGCTGACCCGTGACGACGTGGTCCCCATCCGCGACCAGGATCTGCTGGAGGTTGGCGGTGCTGACGGCTTGCACTAAGCTGTCAGGTTGTGAGACGTCATTGGGATGTATCATGATGCGATCGACATCGCCCATGATGACTGCCTCGTTTGTGGCGTTGTAGCTGCGATTACGAAGGCGTTTTATGTAAAGATTTTCTGAGAAGAAGCTTTTTACAAAAATATCTCGAATTCAATTGATATTCTTATTCATGCACACTGCATGGTTCCTGTAAAGCGTTTGTCTTACCAGAAGGTCAAGTCATCCTTCGAAGCTTTATAAAAACCATTTTAATGAATACGGGACTGACTGCTTATTAAGCTATGTTCCGATCGAGGGAGGTATTCTACAAGCGATTCATTGATTGCCGAGAGCGCGCCCGTGCGGATTACTTGATTGGGAACCGGCGAGCCACATTCATGAGATCAAACACGGCATGCAGGAAGCCTTTCACCATATGAAGGGCGGACGGAACACGAGACGCAGCGCATACGCGGCCGCGATCGCCATGTCGAAAGAGCGCAGCGGTTTTCCAGGTGTCATCCGGCAGGGCGGCGTCCGCGCTGAAATCGCCGAGAGACCAAGTCAGAACGTGATCGACCTTCGTTGTGGAAGGCCTGCTTCATTTGGCGATCAGTTTCGAACGCAATACCGTTTTCTCCGAATATGGTGCCGACGTGCCTCGTTGCGTTTGAAGCGCATGCCGCATCATAACACCCATCGCAGCCTCGTATCCTGATTTCTAAATTCCTATCCACGTTTCTGCGGACAACGACGGTTCATTGGCAGAAGCGTTGGATTGACGCCAGGATGTCGTCAGCGGACTTCGTCCATCAGGAGGCTTTGGATCAGCGTTCCAGGCGTCGATGCATCCATTCGCCTGGCCCGTTGAAATAGGTGGAATAGCCGGGCCAGCCATTACGCCCGTGCGAACGCCGGCCGGCCGGCGGAGCGAGAGGCGTCCGGCTGGCATGTCCGCATTGTGGTCGTGACATCATCGAGATGTCCGTGCGGGCAACTGTGCCGAGCCTGCGGCGGACCTTGAAAAGCGAGGTCCGAGCCGAGGAGCATGCCGGGGTGGCTATTCGGCGGCCGGGAGGGGGATGGCGCGGCCGGCGGTGGGGGGGATGAGGGTTTCGACCTGGCGGCGGGTGTTGACGACGTCCTTGGCCAGGATGGTGCCGTTGGAATCGAGCAGCACGAGGGTGGGAAGGCGGTTGATCTGCAGGACGAGGCCGAGTTCGACCCCCGTGACGAAGGGGATGGCGGCCAGGCCCATGCGGTCGCGCATGGCGTCCAATTCGGGCGCGGCGCCGTCGCCGACCAGGATGGGGGTGAGGCCCCGGTCGCGGGCGACGTCGAGCGCGATGGGCAGGACGCGTTTGCAGATCGGGCAGTCGGGGGCGACGAAGAGCAGCATCTGCACCGTGCCGGGGGGCAGGGCCTCGCCCAGCGGGAAGGGCTGGCCCGCGAGGGTGCGCATGGTGATGCGGGGGATGGCCTGGCCGGGTTCGAGCCCCGTATGGGCCTGTTGCGGGCCGATGGGGGCGATGCGTTCGTGCAGGACGCCGATCTGCCGCGCGAGGGCGAGCACCACGAGGATGAGGGAAGCGAGGGCCGCGAACAGCAGGAGTTGCGAGACGATCAGGGCGGCGATCATGCGGACTGGTCCTTGGGGCCGGCGGAATACAGGGCGGAGACGGCCAGCGACAGGGCCAGCAGGCAGGCGCCCGCCGCCAGCGCCTGGAGGCGCAGCAGGG
>NZ_JABXXP010000271.1 GCF_013376155.1 Nguyenibacter vanlangensis | reverse complement strand
GGAAGCGCCCGGTATGGCTTTCGGCGCAGGCCGCGACGTCCTCGGGCGTGCCCTCGGCCACGATCCGGCCGCCGCCGTCGCCGCCCTCGGGCCCCATGTCCAGCACCCAGTCGGCAGTCTTGATGACGTCCAGGTTATGCTCGATCACCACGACCGTATTGCCCTGGTCCACCAGGGCGTGCAGCACCTCCAGCAGCTTGCGCACATCCTCGGAATGCAGGCCGGTGGTCGGCTCGTCCAGGATATACAGCGTGCGCCCGGTGGCCCGCCTGGCCAGTTCCTTGGACAGCTTCACCCGCTGCGCCTCGCCGCCCGACAGGGTCGTGGCCTGCTGGCCCAGCGCGACATAGCCCAGCCCCACCTGCTGCAGGATCGCCAGCCGGTCGCGGATGCGCGGCACGGCCGAAAAGAACGGCAGCGCCTCGTCCACCGTCATGGCCAATACGTCGGCGATCGACTTGCCGCGAAACTTCACCTCCAGCGTCTCGCGGTTGTAGCGGGCACCCTTGCAGGTATCGCAAGTCACGAACACGTCCGGCAGGAAATGCATCTCGATCTTCAGCACCCCGTCGCCCTGGCAGGCCTCGCACCGCCCGCCCTTGACGTTGAACGAGAACCGCCCCGGCTTGTATCCGCGCGCCTTGCTCTCCGGCAGTTCGGCGAACCAGTCGCGGATCGGCGCGAACAGGTCGGTATAGGTCGCGGGGTTGGATCGCGGCGTGCGGCCGATCGGCGACTGGTCGATGTCGATGATCTTGTCCAGCAGTTCCACCCCGTCCAGCCGCCGGTACGGCGCCGGATTCTGCCCCGACCCCATCAATTGCCGCGACAGCGCCTTGTACAGCGTGTCGATCACCAGGGTCGACTTGCCGCCCCCCGACACGCCGGTGATGCAGGTAAAGGTTCCCAGCGGCACCCGCGCCGTCACGTCCTTCAGGTTGTTGCCGCTCGCCCCTTCCAGCCGCAGCATGCGCGCCGCATCCACCGGGCGGCGCCGCGCCGGCACGGCGATGCTGCGCCGGCCCGACAGGTAATCCCCGGTCAGGCTGGCCGGATTCGCCGCTACCGCTTCGGGCGTGCCGATCGCCACCACGTTGCCGCCATTCACCCCCGCCCCGGGCCCCATGTCGATCAGCCAGTCGGCGGCGCGGATCGCATCCTCGTCATGCTCGACGACGATCAGCGTGTTCCCCAGCCGCTTCAGCCGGTCCAGCGTGCCCAGCAGGCGCTCATTGTCGCGCTGGTGCAGGCCGATCGACGGCTCGTCCAGCACGTACAGCACCCCCGTCAGCCCCGACCCGATCTGGCTCGCCAGGCGGATCCGCTGGCTCTCGCCGCCCGACAGCGTCGCCGACCCGCGCGACAGCGTCAGGTAATCCAGCCCCACATCGTTCAGGAACCGCAGCCGGTCCAGGATCTCGCGCAGGATGCGCCGGGCGATCTCCGCCCGCTGCGGCGTCAGCGTCGCCTCGACGGTGGCGAACCAGTCCAGCGCCCGGCGGATCGGCAGGTCCGACGCCTCGGCGATCGTCGCCCCCGCGACCCGCACCGACAGCGCCTCGGGCCGCAGCCGGGCGCCATGGCAGGCATGGCACGGCTTGTCGGACTGATAGCGCGACAATTCCTCGCGCACCCACACGCTGTCGGTCTCGGCCATCCGGCGGCGCAGGTTGGTCACCACCCCGTCGAACGCCTTGGTCAGGTCATAGGATTTCCGGCCGTCGCGATAGCGGAAGGTGATCTCCTCCCCGCCCCCCTGCATGATCACGTCGCGCACGCCCTGCGGCAGGTCCCGCCAGGGCGTCTCCATGCGCACCCCGTAATGCGCCGCCAGGCTTTCCAGCGTCTGCTGGTAATACGGGCTCTGTGCGTTGCGCCACGGCGCGATCGCGCCGGCGGCCAGCGACAGCGACTCGTCCGGCACGATCAGATGCGGATCGAAGAAAGTCTCGGTGCCGATTCCGTCGCAGGCCGGGCACGCCCCCTGCGGCGCGTTGAACGAGAACAGCCGCGGCTCGATCTCCTCCAGGGTGAAACCGCTGACCGGACAGGCGAATCGCGACGAAAACACGATGCGCGGCGGCGGCTCGGCATCGCCCCGCACCACTTCCTCGGCATAGACCAGCCCGTCGGACAGCCCCAGCGCCGTCTCGAAACTGTCGGCCAGGCGCGATTCCAGCCCGGGCTTGACCACCACCCGGTCCACCACCGCCTCGACCGTGTGGCGCAGCTTGCGGTTCAGCTCGGGCACCTCGGCGATCTCGTACAGCGCGCCATCCACCTTCACGCGGGCAAAGCCCTTGCGCTGCAGCTCGGCCAGTTCCTTGCGCCACTCGCCCTTGCGGTCGCGAATCACCGGGGCCAGCAGCATCAGCCGCGTGCCTTCCGGCAGGGCCATCACCCGGTCGACCATCTGGCTCACGGTCTGGGCCTCGATCGGCAGGCCCGTGGCCGGCGAATAGGGCACGCCCGCCCGCGCCCACAGCAGGCGCATGTAATCGTGAATCTCGGTGATCGTACCGACGGTCGAGCGCGGATTCTTCGACGTGGTCTTCTGCTCGATGGAAATCGCCGGCGACAGGCCCTCGATCGCATCGACGTCCGGCTTGCCCATCAGCTCCAGGAACTGCCGCGCATAGGCCGACAGACTCTCGACATAGCGGCGCTGCCCCTCGGCATAGATTGTGTCGAACGCCAGCGACGACTTGCCCGACCCCGACAGGCCGGTCACCACCGTCAGCGCGTCGCGCGGGATCTCGACGTCGATATTCTTCAGGTTGTGCGCCCGCGCGCCCCGCACCCGGATGGACTGCGCCGCCGGCGGCCCGCCCGCCGGACGAGTGCTCGGACCGGCATCCCGGTCGGCCTCCTGACTGGATCGATGTGCCATGCTCTGTCGCTCTCTGCCGCCGCTCTATATCGCTCTATATATCGTCGCTCTTTGGCGCCCTCTGGGGCGCCCTCTGGCGCTCCCGCTCCGGACCCGCCGTGGCCGGCCCGCCGCGTTCCCACTCTGTTCTGACCGTTTCCGCGCCGTCCGCCAAGATCCGCCGCCTCAAAAATGCCGGGGACGACGCGATATGAACCGACATGCCGGAAAAAAACATCCCGACGGAACGCCGTCCGCCGCACCGGTATCATCCGCCGCGCATCTGGGTTAGGATGGCATCAGAGTTGCGTCCGCCCCCCAGACCGGCCGGGGCGGACGGTTTTTTTAGAGCAGGAGCATCGCCGCCCGCGCGGCGTCTCCGGACCGGACAGCGGCAGGACAGCGTCATGGCAGGTAGCGTCAACAAGGTTATTCTCGTGGGCAATCTGGGCAAGGACCCCGAGGTCAGAAACAGCCAGAACGGCGCCAAGATCGTCTCGCTCACGCTGGCCACCAGCGACACGTGGAACGACCGCGCCTCCGGCGAGCGGCGCGAGCGCACGGAATGGCACCGCGTCGTCATCTTCAACGAACGCATCGCCGACGTGGCCGAGCGTTTCCTGCGCAAGGGCCGCAAGATCTATCTGGAAGGCTCTCTGCAGACCCGCAAATGGACCGACCAGTCCGGCCAGGAACGCTATACGACCGAGGTCGTGGTCGACCGCTTCCGCGGCGACCTGGTGCTGCTGGACAGCAATCGCGGCGGCGAGTCCGGCGACGACGCGGGCGGCGGATATGGCGGCGGCAATACCGGCGGCGGATATTCCTCAGCCCCGCGCCAGATCGGCGGCGGTCGCGGCG
>NZ_JABXXP010000270.1 GCF_013376155.1 Nguyenibacter vanlangensis | reverse complement strand
GCGATCGGCCTGCGCGCCGACATGGACGCCCTGCCGATGCACGAGGCAGGCGATGCCCCGTGGCGCAGCCAGATCGCGGGCCGCATGCATGCCTGCGGCCATGACGGACACACGACCATGCTGCTGGGCGCCGCGCGCTACCTCGCCCGGACCCGCAATTTCAATGGAACCGTCCATTTCATCTTCCAGCCGGGCGAGGAAGGATGCGGCGGCGCACTGGCCATGCTGCAGGACGGGCTGTTCGAACGGTTTCCCTGCGATGCGATCTTCGGCATGCACAACCAGCCGGACCTGCCGATCGGCGAATTCCGCCTGACGCCCGGACCGGCCATGGCGGGTGGCGGCTTCTTCGACATCACGGTCACCGGCGTCGGCGCGCACGCCGCCCGCCCCGAGGCCGGCATCGACCCCGTCCTGGTGGCGTGCCATATCGTTACCGCCCTGCAATCCATCGTCTCGCGCACCGTGTCGCCGCGCGAGCCGGCGGTCATCAGCGTGACGAAGATCGTCGGGGGCGACGCGCATAACGCCATTCCGCAGACTGCTCGGATCGGCGGCACGTTGCGCGGCATGTCGAAGGCGGTGCTGGCCGACATGCAGGCCGCGATGCACCGCATCACCGAAAACGTGGCCGCCGCCTTCGGCGCGACGGCGGTTCTCGCATTCGGGCCGACCTTCATTCCTCTCTGCAACGATCCCCGCCAGACCGCTTTCGCGGCCGAGACCGCCATGGCCCTGGTCGGTGCCGACCTGGTCGATCCCGACGCGCCCGCCGTCATGGGGTCCGAGGATTTTGCCTATATGCTCGACCGCGTGCCCGGCAGCTTCCTGCGGATCGGCAACGGCCCCGGCGAAGGGTTGCATCACCCGCGCTACGACTTCAATGACGCGGCGATTCCCTACGGCTCCGCCCTGTTCGCAGCACTCGTCGAACGGTTCCTGCCGCGCGGCGCGGCCCTCTGACGCACCCGCTCACGCCGTGACCGCGATCACCGCGCCGCCGGGTTCTCAGGCCACGATCTTGTCCAGCGCGCCGCAGAACGCCTTCATGTCCGCCGCCGACCCGACGGTGATGCGCGGACAGTTCGGCCAGAGTGTCCACGACCGGCCGATATCGATATTCTGCGCGGCAAAGGCCTGCCTGATCGGCGCCGCAGGCTTCTTCCAGTCGATCATGAACATGTTCGCCTGGCTCGGAATGAAGCTGACCCCCCGTTTTTTGAGAAAGGCGAAGGTCTCCTCGCGCGCGGCGATCATCTCGTTGCGGCGCGCGACGATGTCCTGCGCCCGCAATACGCTGGCGCCGCCGGCGGCCAGGGCCACGATCGACAGCGTGCCACTCTGGTTCGCGCCGTCATAGCGCATCATTTTCTGGTGCGTCTCCGGATGCGCCAGGCTCAGCCCCAGCCGCAGACCCGCCATGCCGAACAATTTGGAAAATGTCCGCAGCACGATGATGTCCTTGGACCGCGTCACCAGCGAAGCCGCGCTCTGCGTCCCCGCGAAATGGATATAGGCCTCGTCGACCAGCACGATCGAGCCCGCGGGCTTGTTGTCCAGCAACCAGGCGATGTCCGCGATCGGCGTCAGGGTCCCGGTCGGGTTGTTGGGCGAGCAGATATAATAGACCCCGGCATGCGGATCGGCCGCCAGCAGCGCCCGCACGTCGACGGCGTAACGATTGGCGGCCTTCAGCGGCACCGTCGTGGATTTTGCCTGCAGCCAGTCGGCGGTCCGCCATGCCGCTTCATAGGTCGGGTTCGCCGTCACCAGGCCGCGCGTCGGCGAGCAGAAGGTCACGATCACCCGCGACAGCGGATCGCTCGAACCCGGCCACGGCAGGATATGCGACGCCGGCACGTTCTCGACCGCGGCGACGTTCTCGATCAGGGTTCGGCGCATATGGGTGGGTTCGTAACGATTTCCCAGCCGGACCGCCGCCTCGCCGGCCGCGATGCCGGCCGGAAACGGCCCGGTCCAGCACTCGTTGCTGCCGATGCGGATCATGCCCGACTTGTCGCGGTCCGCCGGCATCTCGCGCGCCTCGGCCGCGCCGAGCAGATGCGGGAATGCAGCGGCGATCGCCGCCGACTGCATGCCCAGCAGGGCGGCCACCCGGCCGAACTGCCGCCGCGAATATCCGCGTTCCAGCAGGTCGTCTTGACCTTCCTCCGTGATCAGGCCGCTCATGATGCGCTCTCCGGTACGAAACGAATGCATTGGCAACATTCTACGTTCGGAACAAAAAGGAAGTCAACGCGACTCCTTGCAGGAAATATCCGGAAGATTTAACGAAAATATCGAATATCCCGTTTCCCCTTGCCCGGCGCCGCCCCGGTGTTAATCTGCGCGAAACGAAGGGAGCGACATGCGCGGATTCACGATGACCCGGCCAGTGTCCTGCCCGAGGAATTCTCACGGGAATTTCTCGGATCGGCAGGCCACCAGCAGACTGCTTCCAGCGTCGTTATCGACGGTCTTGCTGGCTGTCATGGCCCTGTCGGCGGCGCTGCGGCCTGCCGCCGCACGGGCCGAGGCGATACCCGTCCTGGTCATCCATGGCGGAGCCGGCGTGATCAAGGCCGACATGTCGCCCGAGCGCCAGAAGATCGTCAAGGCGGCCCTGGCCCGCGCCCTGGATGCCGGATACGCGGTGCTGAAGGCCGGCAAGCCCGCCAAGGACGCGGTGGTCGCTTCCATCCGCGTGCTCGAGGACGACCCGAACTTCAATGCCGGCAAGGGGGCCGTCTTCACCCATGACGGGCACAACGAAATGGATGCGGCCATCATGGACGGCGCGACCCTGCAGGCCGGGGCGGTGGCCGGCGTGCGGCACGTCCGCAACCCGATCACCCTGGCCCGCGCGGTCATGGAGCATTCGAAACATGTCCTGCTGATCGGGCAGGGGGCCGAGGCGTTCGCCAGGACGCAGGGCATCGATCTGGTCGATCCGTCCTATTTCTGGACCCAGCGGCGCTGGGACCAGTTGCAGAAGGCCCTGCGGGAAGACGCCGCCCATGTCCGGCACGCGGACGAAACGACCGACCGCCATTTCGGCACGGTCGGGGCCGTGGCGCTGGATCGGGACGGGCATCTGGCCGCCGGCACCTCGACGGGCGGCATGACGGACAAACTCTGGGGCCGCGTCGGCGATTCTCCGCTGATCGGCGCCGGTACCTATGCCAATGCGGGCTGCGCCATGTCCGGGACGGGCTGGGGCGAGTTCTATATCCGCACGGTGGCGGCGCACGAGATCTGCATGCGCGTCACCCTGCTGCATGAACCGCTGGCCCACGCGGCGGACGACGTCATCAACCACGAAATTCCCGCCCTGGGCGGCAATGGCGGCGCCATCCTGGTCGACGCGCAGGGAAATATCGCGACGCCGTTCAATACCAGCGGCATGTACCGGGCCTGGATCGGACGCGACGGGATCTCCCATGTCGCCATCTTCGCCGACGGCGCCCCCGCGCAATAGCGCGGAGCGGGCTTCACGCCCGCCGGAAACGCGCGGGGCTATAGGGCGCCGGATCGATGAACGGGGTTTCCCCATTCATCATCTCGGCGCATAGCCGCCCGGTCGTGGGGCCCAGCGTAAAGCCCTGATGCGCATGGCCGAAATGGAACCACAATCCCGGATGATTCCAGGCCGGCCCGATCACCGGCAGCATGTCCGGCATGCAGGGCCGCGCCCCCCGCCAGGGCTGCGCCTCCACCGCCGCGCCCAGCGG
>NZ_JABXXP010000269.1 GCF_013376155.1 Nguyenibacter vanlangensis | reverse complement strand
GGCCGGCCTCCAGCGCGGCCTCGGCGGCGGTCAGGCCGTCGCCGCGCCGTTCCTTGGCGAAGGTGACCAGCAGGATCGAATTGGCGCTGGCGACGCCGACGCTCATGATCGCGCCCATCAGCGACGGGACCGAAAAGGTCGTGCCGGTGACGAACAGCATGAAGACGATGCCGCACATCGCGCCCGGCAGGCCCATGATGACCACGAACGGGTCGGTGAAGGACTGGAAATTGACCGCCATCAGCAGATAGACGGCGATCGCGGCCACGATCAGCCCCACCCCCATCCGGGCGAAGGTCGAGCGCATCGAATCGATCTGTCCCCGGACCTCGATCGCGTTGCCCGGGCTGAGCTGCGCGCGGTGGCGGCCGACGATGCGGTCGATGTCGGCGGCGATCGCGCCCAGGTCGCGGCCTTCGGCGCTGGCATAGATGTCCAGCACCGGCTGGATGTTGCTGTGCGAGATCACGCTCTGCGCCAGGTCGCGGCGGATGCCCGCGACATTGTCCAGCAGCGTCGGCGCGCCGCCCGCGCCGGCGGGGCCCGCGACCACCGTATTGCCCAGTTCGCGCAGGCCGGTCAGCCGGTATTGCGGCGTCTGCACCGCCAGGGGATACTGGATGCCCGTGTTGGGATCGACCCAGAAATTGGGCGTGACGGTGTTGGACGAGGCCAGCGAGATCATGACGTTGCGCGCCACGTCGTTCAGCGTCAGGCCCAGATCGTTGGCGCGCACGCGATCGACGTCCAGCCGCAGTTCGGGGGCGGCGATTTCCTGGTGCATATGCACGTCGGTGACGCCCGGCACCTGCGCGATCTCGTGCAGGATCGACCGGGCGATCGCACGGTCGGTCGGCGCGTCATAGCCCATGACCCGGACGTCGATCTGGGCGGGCAGGCCGAAATCGATGATCTGGGTCACGATGTCGGCCGGCTGGAAATAGAAGACGGCCTCGGGGAATTTCTGCGCCAGGACGGTGCGCAGCCGGCGGATGTACCCCGCCGTGGGGTGATGGTCGGGCTTCAGCGCCACCATGATCTGCCCGTCATTGGGGCCGATCGTGGTGCCGTCATCGAACGGCATCGTATAGCGGAAGGCGATGCCGATATTGTCCAGGATCAACTGGCGCTCGTCCGCGGGGATCGTGGCGCGGATCGTGTCCTCGACCTGGTCGAACAGATGCTCGGTGCTTTCGATACGGGTGCCGGCGGGGGCGCGGACATGCAGCCGGAATTCACCGGCATCGATGCTGGGGAAGAAGTCCGACCCCACCTGGGTCGACAGCACGCCGCCCAGGGTCAGCACCACCACAGCCAGGACCGGCACCCGCCAGTTGCTTTCGATCAGCCCTTGCAGGATATGGGCATATCCGTCGCGCAGCCGGGCGAAGCCCGCGTCGAAGCGCGCGCCGAACCGCTGCAGCATCGTGGGGGGCAGGCCGCGGGCCGCGCGCGACGCCGCCCGGCTTTCCTCGGCCTTCAGCAGCATGGCGGCGAAGATCGGCACCAGGGTGCGGCTGATGCCGTACGAGGCCAGCATGGCGTACACCACCGCCAGCGCCATCGGCGTGAACAGATAGCGCGCCGGGCCGATCAGGAATTCGACCGAGACGAACACGCTGGAGATCGCCAGCGTCGAGACCAGGGTCGGCAGGGCGATGCCGGCCGCGCCCTCGAGCACCGCGCGGCGAAGTTCGGCGCCGTCATGGCGGATGCGGTGGATGTTCTCGATCGTGACGGTGGCGTCGTCGACCAGGATGCCGACGGCCAGCGCCAGCCCGCCCAGGGTCATCAGGTTCAGGGTCTGGCCGGTGGCGGACAGGATGGCGATCGACGACAGGATCGACAGCGGGATCGAGATCGCCACGATCAGGGTCGAGCGCCAGCTCGACAGGAAGGCCAGGATCATCGCCGCGGTCAGCAGCCCGGCGATCACGGCCTCGGACACCACGCCGTTGATCGCGGCCTTGACGAACAGGGACTGGTCGAACAGCTCGTCGATCTTCATCCCCGGCGGGGCGGCAGCACGGGTGACGGGCAGCACGCGGTTGCGGATGGCGTTCACCACGTCCAGCGTCGAGGCGTCGCCGGCCTTGAGGATCGACAGCAGGACCGAACGCCGGCCTTCGGTGCGCACGATGTTCTGCTGCACCGCCGTGCCGTCGCGCACCTGCGCCACGTCGCGGATGCGCAGGATCGCGCCGGTGGCCGGGTCGCGTTTCAGCGGCACGTCGTTCAGCCGGGCGGCGATGTCGGGCATGCCGTTCATCCGCACGTCATATTGCGTGGCGCCGAACTTGACCGTGCCGGCCGGCAGGGTCAGGTTCTGCGCGTTCACCGCGTTCGAGACGTCCAGCGGCGTCAGGCCCGTGCCGGCCAGCTTGGCCGGGTCGATATCGACCATCACCTGGCGGATCTTGCCGCCATAGGGCGGGGGCAGCAGCGTGCCGGGAATCGGCGCCAATTGCTGGCGGATGCGATAGATGCCGTAGTCGTACAGGTCGCTTTCCGTCAGCTTGTCCGAGGACAGCGCCAGTTGCAGCACCGGCACGCTGGAGGCGCTGTATTGCATGATGATCGGCGGCTGCGTGCCTTCGGGCAGGAAGGCGCGGATCGAATTGGTGGCCGATACGGTCTGCGCCACCGCCAGGTCGATATTCACGTTGGGCTGGAAATAGAGTTTCTGCACCACCAGCCCGGGCGTCGTCTGGCTTTCGATCGTGCGGAGGTTGTTGACGAAGAAGCTTTCGGAAAATTCGGTATAGGTGCTGATGCGTTTTTCGGTCTCGGGCGCGTTCAGCCCGTCATAGTACCAGACCACCGTGACGACGGGGATGTCGATCGCGGGAAAGACGTCGGTCGGCGTGCGGAAGATGGCCGAGACGCCCAGCAGCAGGATCAGCACGCCGGCGACCAGGAACGTATAGGGGCGCCGAAGCGCCAGGCCCACTATGCCCATGGGGATGTTCTTTTCGGATCGGGCGGGCAAGGGGCGCCGTGCGTCGCCCGCAGGCGCGGGGACGGGACGGCGGGTCTTGCCCGCATGTCTGTCGGAAGACGGTGACGGCCGGTGGGCCGCGATTACACGGGGGCGCGTTCGGGCGGCGGCGCGCCGGACGGTTCGGTCAGCATATCTCGGGCATATCCTTGCAACATGCCGCGATGGGGGTGCGGCATGACTGTACGACATCGGGGGGCGCGCGGGTGCGGCACGCGGGCGAGGCGGTCTGTGCCGGGCGGTCGGGCCCCAACGCTCCAGGATGTCCCGGGGCTCCAGGATGTCCCAAGGTTCCAGGATTCTGGGCCTGCAGGGGCTGCCGCTTCTTTATCTTGCCTGACTGTAATATCGACGGAAGAAAGGCGGAGATAAATAGGTTGTCAGGCGACACTCTGTATCCGTATTGGATACAATATCGGGGCCCGCGAGTGAGGAGAATCGGGATCATGCCTCATGCGGGGCGTTGCAGGCAGGGGGGCGGAGCATGAGTCGCGAAGGCATGGGCCTGTCCGACATCGGGATGTTCGTCGCGGTGGCGGAGCATGCCAATTTCACCCGCGCCGCCCAGCGGCTGGGCACCAGCAAGTCGAATGTCGGCAAGGCGGTGCAGCGGCTGGAGGCGCAGTTGGGCACCCGGCTGTTCCAGCGCACGACGCGGGCCGTGCGGCTGACCGAGGATGGCGAAACCTATTTCGAGGCCGCGCGGGCCGCGCTGGACGGGTTGAGCGAGGCGCATGTCGCGCT
>NZ_JABXXP010000268.1 GCF_013376155.1 Nguyenibacter vanlangensis | reverse complement strand
CCGGCAGGCGCAGCGCCAGGCGGCTCGCCAGCCGCGTCCAGGCATGGTTCACCGACAGGGCCAGCCCGTGCAGCACGCCCCAGGCCACGAAGGTCCAGCCCGCCCCGTGCCACAAGCCTCCCAGCGCCATGGTGGCGAACAGGTTGGCGCTCTGCCGCACCGCCCCGTGCCGATTGCCCCCCAGCGGGATATAGAGGTAATCGCGCAGGAAGCGCGACAGCGTCATGTGCCAGCGCTGCCAGAACTGCCGGATGCTGGTCGCGCGGTAGGGCACGTCGAAATTGAACGGCAGCCGCAGCCCGAACAGCAGCGCCATGCCGATCGCCATGTCGGAATAGCCGGAAAAATCGAAGAAGATTTCCAGCGTATAGGACAGCGCCGCCACCCATCCCTGCGCCAGGTTCAGCGCCGCGCCATGCGCCGCCTGGTCGAAGAGCGGATTGCAGGTCTGGGCCAGCGTATCCGCCAGCCCGACCTTCTTGGCCAGTCCCAGCAGCAGCAGCATGGCCCCGCGTGAAAGGTTTTCCCACAGGTCCGGCCCGTGCGGGTCGGTGTCGAATTGCGGCACGATCTCATGATGGCGGACGATGGGGCCCGCGATCAGTTGCGGAAAGAAGGTAACGAATTCAAGGAAGTCCAGCGCGCTGCGCACCGGCCGCGCGCCGCGCAGCAGGTCGGCGTGATAGGCGATCTTCTGGAACGTGAAGAAGGAAATGCCCAGCGGCAACGTGATCGCCCAGGCCAGGTGCCGCCAGCCGGCCAGATGCGCCACGCTGTCGGCGAAGAAGTTGGCGTATTTGAAAAACCCGAGCGTCAGCAGGTTGATGACGATTCCGCCGATCGGCCAGATGCGCCGGCCGCTGGCCGCCCAGGCCCGGCCCAGTCCCCAGTTCAGCAGGGTCAGCGCCACCAGCGCGGGCACGAAGCGCCAGTTCCAGAACCCGTAGAACAGCAGCGACGCGCCCACCAGGACGAGCTGCCGTGCTACGCGGCGTCCAGCGCACAGATGAAACAGCAGCAGCGTCGCCGGCAGAAAGCCCAGCAGGAAAGACTGAGTCGTAAACAGCATCTATCGGAACGCGGCCTTATTGGTGGCGAAAGGTCACGACCAGGACGTCGCGATAGGCCGGCTGGGCGGGGTCGATCGGCCGGACGGCGGTGACCCCATGATAGACGCGATTATCGTCGACCAGCGCCGCGTCCAGCGGCTCGGCCAGCATGAAATGCCCGATCTCGCGCCGATGCAGGTCGTGGATGGACGTCTCGCCGCTGGCCACGTTCTCGCGCCGCACCATCAGCACCAGCACCCAGTCCACGCCGTCGCGATGCAGCCCCTCGGGCGTGGGCTCGCCCGGCTCGTCCGGGCGGGCCTCGATGCGGAACTGGTGGATCTCGGCATGCCAGGTGTCCGGCTGCCCCGCCGGCGCCGTCAGGTCCGTCGCCACCCGCTGCATCAGGCGCAGGATGGCCATCAGCGCCGGGTGGGCGCCGATCGCGTCCTCGACGGGACGGAACCAGCGTTCGATTCCGCCATTCAACTCGTTGTAATCGCGGCTCTGATAATGCGGCTGGTGCTTCTTGCGCTCGATCCCCTCCGCCGAGACGGCGAAGGTCGCGTGGCGCCGCCGGCGATACCGCCCGCCATCGGCCATGTAGCGATCCAGCCCCAGCCGGTTCCAGCTTGCGGCGAAACCCTCCCAGTCCGCCAGGCCGTACGACGCCAGCATCGGGCGGATATCGGCCGCCCGCAGGAAGCTGAATCCCTCGGTGCGCAGATGTTCTTCCAGCGGCGGAAGTTCGGGCAGCGGCGGTTCGGGCGCGGGCAGGGGCGGCGTGCTGTCTTCACTCATGGGTCTTGTCCGGATCGGGGGCGTTGGTGTTCGCGGGCGGGGCCGCGGGCCGATCCCCCTCGACGCGCAGCGGGCTACCGCCGAAATTGCTCAGCAGGGAAACGGCGGTCGGCATCGGGAACTTGACCTTTTCCCTGACCATGCGCAGCCCCAGCCGGCGATTATATTCGCGTGACACCTTCCATTTGTTCCCCGCCGTGGTGCGGAACGAGCCGATCAGCTTGGCGCCGTTGCCGTCGGCGCTGTCCAGGCCCAGGAACGTGAAATCGGTCAGGATCATCGGCCCGAATGCCTCGTCGGCGCGCAGTTCGGCCACCTGGTCGGCCAGGATCGCCGCCACGCGGTCGGGGTCCTCGCCCAGATCCAGCATGAAGGTCACGATCACGACGTTGAAGTCGCGCGAGGTGTTGGCGACCGAGGTGACGGACGAGAACGGAATGATATGCACGTCGCCCGACGTGGTCCGCAGGCGCAGGGTGCGGATCGACAGATGCTCGACCGTGCCGGACACGCCGCCCGCCGTCACCCAGTCGCCCACCTGCATGGCATTTTCCACCAGCATGAAGAAACCGGTGATGAAATCCTTGACCAGGCTCTGTGACCCGAAGGCGATCGCGGCACCCAGGATGCCCGCGCCGGTCAGCAGCGGCGTCACGTTCAGCCCGATCTGCGACAGGGTCGTCACCGCGACGATGATGATGATGACCGTCAGCAGCACCGTGCGGATGATCGGCAGCACGGTGCGCAGCCGCACCGCGCGCGACAGCTGCTCGGTGTCTTCATAGCGCCTGACCTGCCGTTGCAGCGCCGCGTTCGCGGACTCCCACACCAGGGCGGCCACCGTGATGGCGATCAGGATCGACAGGATCGCCGCCAGGATCTGCGTGCCCAGCGTGCCGTGCAGGAAGAAGGCGACGCTGGGAATGCCCCAGGCCTGCATCAGGACCACGATCGTGACGAAGACCAGCAGGCTGGACAGCACGCGCCGCGCGAACGGGTAATAGTAATCGGCCCGCGCCTGCAGCCCCGGATAGCGTATCTCGGTCTCGTCACTGATGTGGAACAGCCGGTTCTGCGCGCCGAACGCCAGCACCGCCGCCACCCGCGACAGCAGGATGACCAGGACCGTCATCAGGGTGGTACGCCAGATCCAGCTATAGCCGCCGCGCAATTGCGTGGCCCAGACCAGCCACAGCGCCAGGTCGAACACCATGGCGGGCAGCCACCAGAACCGCGCCATATGGGCCAGGATGCTCCAGAAGGTCCGCTTGCGCAGCCGCGACGGCGGTTGCAGCGCGTTGGCCACCGGCATGCGGATCCGCCAGATGAACACCGCGATCAGGATATGCTCGATCAGCACGATCGCGCGGATCAGTGCCTGGGTGCCGCGCGGCGGCATGTGGAACAGCACGCCCAGCGACGACAGGCAGACGACGATCGAGCCCACGGCGACCAGCAGGTTCCACCAGCGGGTGACGATCCGCGCCGTGCGGTCCGATGCCCGGCACAGCCGGATCGTCGGCGATTTCGGCACCATGACCATCTCGACCAGCAGGCAGATCATCCGTGCCGCGACATAGGCGTTGGTCACCATCAACGTGACCAGTTCGGCCTGCTCGTCGCCCACGATCGCGGCGCCCGCATAGCCGATGCCCAGGAACAGCGCCACCGGCAGCAGCTTGATCAGCAGATGCAGTAGCGAGAAGGGCACCCGCCGTAGGATGCGCAGCGTCTCGTGCTGCTTGCGGTCGTCCTGCCGCCGCGTGTCCTGCGTTTCCTGCTGCGTCTCGTCCTGCGGGACGGGTTCGGGGCGGGCTTGCGCCTCTTCCTGCGCCTCGCGGTGGTTCAGCCGCCGTTCGGCCTCGATCGCGCGGCCGGTCACCGCCCGCAGGGGGCGGCGCAGCAGGAT
>NZ_JABXXP010000267.1 GCF_013376155.1 Nguyenibacter vanlangensis | reverse complement strand
AGCACCAGCGCGGTCGCGCCGGGCGCCATGCCGCACAGGGCCGAGCCCAGGCAGAACAGGGCGATGCCGGCCAGGAAGATGCGGCGGCGGCCAATTCGATCGGCCGTCGAACCCGCCAGCACCAGCAGGCTCGCCACCGCCAGCGTATAAGCATCGACCACCCATTGCAGGGTGGACAACCGACCGCCGAGCGCGCCGCGAATCGCGGGCAGCGCCACGTTGACGATCGTCACGTCCATCATGACCAGCAGCAGGCTGAGACAGCATATGGCCAGCACAAGACCCGGGCGCGGGCCGCGATCATGGGAAGACGCGGTCACACCGGGGCGGAACATACGGAAATCGGACATGAGAGGCCGGAAAAGGATGGAGCGGGCGAAGAAACCTTAATTCGACCAGTTCCAAAGCAGTAGATATGGCTAATTCTCAAATCATGTTCAGCCAATGCTTCACGCAGGATACGCGCCATCGTTTTAGGATGGGGAGTTTGCATATTCGTATCTCCATCCGTAGCGAACGACGGATCGAGGTCAGGGCCTGCATTCCCAACATCCGTTCGCCACGTCCGAAAGGTACAGGCGACGGGCAGCGTCGCGAGCCCGGCGACAACCTGTATTAAAAATGGTCGGCCAGCAAGAAAAACCACGTGCGGCGAGAATGAACGCCTGCACAGGCTGAACCAGCTCCCAATTTCGCCCATCATCAACCTGTGATTTTCCCCGTTCGGGCTGAAGACACCGCCACATGCACGCCTGACTACGCCACAGTACGCAGCGTGCCGACACACACCGACAATCCATTGGAAATGTCTGATTTTTTCTGATTGGGCTGCGTTTTCCGGCGCGTAATGGTGCTGTCCTTTCCAGACGGAACGGGCAGGACGATGACGGACAAAAGCCGCATATCGAACGCCGGGCCACACTCACCGGCCAACGATAACAAACCGCCGGACGTCAGCGAATCCGCCACTCCATCTCCAGCCATGACGGCGCGGACGGACGCACTGATCCTCGTCCTGGCCCGCCTGCCGGGACGGCAGATCGCTCGCTAGGAATTCGAACGCCAGATGGCGAGGTTGCCAATGACAACGAACCGCCGCCGGGCGAGGCCGCCCCCAATCAGGAAGGCGTGGATGATCCTTGAAATGCGCATTCTCTATGCGCATATTGGCTGCCGGAAGGAGTGCATGCAATGTCAGCAACACCCAGCACCAGACGCGCCACCAATATCACCCTGCCCACGCATCTCCTGACGGAAGCACGCAGTCTGGGCCTCAACGTCTCGCAGGCGTGCGAGCAGGGTCTTGTCGCGGCGCTCGCCGCCCGCAGGCGCGAAAACTGGCTCGCCGAGAACGGTGACGCGATCCAGTCCTGGAACGAGCATGTCGAGACGCACGGCCTGCCGCTGGCCGACTATCGGGCGTTCTGATGGCGCGTCTCGATGTCTATCCCATGCCGGGCAAACATCGCGCGGGGTATGTGGTCGATGTTCAGGCGGAACTCCTGTCCAAACTGGCAACCCGGATGGTCGTTCCCCTGATCCCGGCCTCCGATGCGCCGCCACCGATCAGCGAGCTGAATCCGATTATCGAGATAGAGGATGTGCCGCACGTCCTGCTGACGCAGGCTTTGGCAAGTGTTCCGTTCTCGGAACTCCGTAAGCCCGTCTGTTCCATCGATAGCCATCACGATGCCATCACGCGTGCGCTGGATATTCTGTTCGTTGGCTTCTGAGATAATGCTGCGCATTGAATTCGGAGCATCTGACCGAACCCAGGTGCGAATCTTCTTCGCCACGCCGAGGGCACCACGCCGTTCGACCTTGCTAAGCGCATCGCGCAGGTGATCACGACGGACATCGTAGATCGACAGCTTGCCCAGAACAGGCGGCACGTCCTTGCCAAAGATGCGTTCCACCTGAGACAGCCCAGTCCGGCGCCCATGACGCAGGGATAAGCAGCTCTGCTTTTCCTGCCAGCAGTAGCGAAAATGCCACGATTTTGCCCCCACTCAAAGGCACATAGAGGGCCAGCCCATCGCCATCGGCAAGCGAATACGCGGCCACTGCGGGCTTTGCCTGCCTGACGGCGAAATCGGAGAGTGCCATGCGTCCATTTCCGTCCTGATGCGCGGATCAGGACGGATGGTTTCCCTGCGCTCTCTATCTTCTCCACCAACAAACCGGCATTCGCCGTAACCGCAAAAATGGCCTCAATCTCGGCCTTAAATCGCGGCGCTTTGGGGAGCTTTCCATGGACCTCGGTGGAACTTGACCCGACGGTAGCCCTTCGGTCTCAAGCCATTGAGGAACTTAGCGGACATCCATGGAACACAATTTGGAGCGGGCGAAGGGAATCGAACCCTCCTCAGAAGCTTGGAAGGCTACTGCATTACCACTATGCTACGCCCGCTCAGCAGCGCCTTCATAGCCCCGAACCGTTCCCGGCGGCAAGCCCCGCGCCCATCCCGGATACAGGCCCGATACCGGAGGCCCGAATCCTCCATGCCCGGCCATCGACGGCGGGGAGGCGCCGGGGAGACGACAAGGAATCGCATCCACCCCCTTGACTTTGGATGCCGGGCATACTCTTTTCCGCAACCTGCGCCGGGTTCGCACGGGTGGCCAAGACAGCGTGTTTCCGCTATCCGTTGGTCGACGCCGAAGGCGGCATGCAGGGGTGTAGCTCAATTGGCTAGAGCGCCGGTCTCCAAAACCGGAGGTTGGGGGTTCGAGACCCTCCACCCCTGCCATCCGCGCCGGTCGGGACAGACCCGTCCGGTCCGGGTCCGATGCCCCCGACATGCAGTGAGTGGTTTTCGGCTCCCGTTCGCCGGTCTCGTCGGATGGGGTGCCGCGTGGTGTTACGAGAAGGGTGTTTCGTGTCGGTCAGTCCCGCGAAATTTGTGCAAGAAGTCCGCGCCGAAGCGGGCAAGGTCACGTGGCCCACGCGTCGCGCCACTCTGGTGACGACGGGGGCCGTCCTGGCGATGGCCGCCATGACGTCGGTATTTTTCTTTGTCGTCGACCAGATCATCGGCCTGGGCGTACGGGAACTCTTTGGGCTGGGAGGCTGAGGAACGGACCATGGCGAAACGTTGGTACGTGGTTCACGTCTATTCCGGCTTCGAGAAGAAGATCGCCCAGCACATCAAGGAACAGGCGGCGCAGAAGGGCCTGTCCGACCATTTCGGCGACATCCTCGTGCCGTCCGAAGAGGTGGTCGAGGTGCGGCGCGGCCAGAAGGTCAGCGCCGAGCGGAAATTCTTCCCGGGCTATGTGCTGGTCAACATGGAACTGACCGACGAGGCGTGGCACCTGGTCAAGGACACGCCCAAGGTCACCGGCTTCCTGGGCAGCAAGACCCGTCCGTCGCCGATTCCCGCCGCCGAGGCCGAACGGATCATGAAGCAGGCGCAGGAAGGCGTGGAACGCCCCCGCCCTTCGGTCACGTTCGAGATCGGCGAGCAGGTGCGCGTGTCCGACGGCCCGTTCACCTCGTTCAACGGCACGATCGAGGAAGTGGACGAGGAAAAGGCGCGCCTGAAGGTCAGCGTCTCGATCTTCGGCCGCTCGACGCCGGTCGATCTGGAATACAGCCAGGTCGAGAAGCTCTGAAATTTCGTGTCCCGTCACGAAAAAAGGCGCCGCGAGGCGCCTTTTTTCGTTTAGCCCGCCCGCTCGGGCTCAAGCCGCCGGCAGCGCGCGCAACTGCGCCGCCGCCTGGTCCGCGACCTGCCCCAGCAGGGCGCTCAGCGCCGCCACCATGGCC
>NZ_JABXXP010000266.1 GCF_013376155.1 Nguyenibacter vanlangensis | reverse complement strand
TGCCGTGCTGCTGACCGTCGAGGACGGCGCCGAGGGCGGATTCGGCGCCTTCGTCATGCACCATCTGGCCCGCAACGGACTGCTCGACACCGTCCGCGTCCGGCCCATGACACTCCCGGACCGCTTCATCGACCACAACACTCAGGACGCCCAATATCGCGAGGCAGGTCTCGACGCACAGGCCATCGCCGCATGCGCGCGAAACGCCCTGGGCGTTCGAACCGGCAACGCCGCGCGCGTATCCCCACCCTTGCTAAAGGCGACAATCGGACCGAAATCATGATGGTGATGCGACGCTTGACGTTTTCCCTCCCCGTGGCGCTGGGCGTGGGCCTGGCGGTTCTGCCGGTCGCCGCGCCGGTCTTTGGTCCCGCCGCGGCCTCTGCCCAAACTGGGGCCCAAACCGGGGCCCAGGCCGGAACGCAGGCCCCGGCAGCGGCGGCCGGTCCCGTCAGCGCGCTCTACGCCGCGCTGCAGCAGATCCAGGCCGCGACCGGCAGTTCCTTCGCCCAGCGCGCCCAGATCCTGGCCCCGGTGGTGGACAAGGTTTATGATCTGGAAACCGTGCTGCGGGCATCGGTGGGCCTGCGCTATGGCGGGCTGTCCGGGGACGACCGGCAGAAATTGCTGGCCGTGTTCCGCCAGTTCACCGTGGCGCGCTACGTCTCCAGCTTCAAGCCGGGGGGCGATGCCCGTTTCAACGTCAATCCGGCGCCGCGCCCCTCGCCCGTGGGCAGCGACCAGATCGTGACCACCCATATCGGTTCGACCGACGATCCCGACGGCACCGAGATCGATTACGTGATGCGTCCCGGCCCCCAGGGCTGGCACATCGTCGATGTGTTGCTGAATGCACACATCAGCCAAGTTGCTGCACAGCGCTCCGATTTCAGCTCGACACTGGCGTCGGGGAATGTGCAGAACCTGATCTCGCTGCTAGAGAAGAAGGTCAAGGCGTTCTCCGAGGGCTGACCGCCCCCGCCGGCGCCGGCCCGAATCCTATGTGCCACCCCTTCGTCGACCCCGCCTCCGTCTGCTGACGGCCCGCGTCCCCCTGCCGGAAAGAGAATGTTCGCGCCGCTGCATGCCCTTGTCTCACCCGCCGGTCTGGCCACCCTGGTCGCGGCAGCCGGTTGCATGCAGGCGGCGCTGGGCACGGGGCTGGTCGCCCGATTCCGCTGGAACGAGCGGCACGTCCCCGCCGGCGACGCATTGCCGCCGGTCACGATCCTGAAGCCCCTGCATGGCGACGAGCCCCTGCTGGAAGAGGCTCTGGAGAGCTTCTGCACGCAGGATTATCCGTATCTGCAGATCGTCTTCGGCGTGCAGGATGCGGGCGACCCGGCGATCGCCATCGTGCAGCGCCTGCGCGCACGCCATCCCGGGGTTGCGATCGACCTGGTGATCGACCCGACCTATCACGGGGTCAATCGCAAGATCGGCAATCTGATCAACATGCTGCCGCGCGCGCGGCACGATGTCCTGGTCATCTCCGACTCGGACATCCATGTCGCGCCGGATTATCTGCGCCACGTCGTCCACGCGCTGGCGCAGCCCGGGGTCGGGCTGGCGACGACGCTCTATGCCGGCCTGCCGGCCACGCCCAGCATGGCGCGCCTGCTGGCGGCCTGCCACATCAACCATAATTTCCTGCCCGGGGTGATGCTGTCGCGCTATCTGGGGCGGCAGGACTGCCTGGGCGCCACCATGGCGCTGCGGCGCGAGACGCTGGAGCATATCGGCGGCCTGCCGGCCCTGGTACACCACGTCGCCGACGACGCGATGCTGGGGCGGCTGGTGCGCGAGCGCGGGCTGGAGATCGCCATCGCCTCGTGCATGACCTGGACCACGGTCGGCGAACCGGGACTCGGCGACGTACTGACGCACGAACTGCGCTGGGGCCGGACGGTGAAGACGCTCGAGCCAGCCGGCTATGCCGCGTCGGCCATCCAGCTCCCGCTGTTCTGGGCCGCGCTGGCGGTCCTGCTGCAACCCCATGCGCGCTGGAGCTGGGGCGTGTTCCTGGCCGTCTGGTTCAGCCGCGCCGTCACTGCCTTCGTGATGGACCGGCTGCTGGCCCAGCGCAGCCTGCTGCCGCTGCTGATGCTGCCGGTGCGGGACTGGATCTCGGCGGGCGTCATGGTCGGCAGCGTCAGCGGCACGCGCGTGGCATGGCGTGGACAGACGATGCATCTCGCGCCACATTCGGTTATGACGCCTCCATCCCACCCCGTCGCGCCGGGCGAGTAGCGCATGCCCACGCGACCAAGGACATAGCAAAGCAGGCCGTGCCGGACCCCCAATCCCCACGCCCGAGGATCTGCGTATCATGATGAAGACATTATTCCTGCAACCCCCTTCCTTCGACGGTTTCGACGGCGGCGCCGGGTCCCGCTATCAGGCCAAGCGGGAAATCCGGTCCTTCTGGTATCCGACCTGGCTGGCGCAGCCCGCCGCCCTGGTCGCGGGCAGCCGCCTGATCGACGCGCCGCCGGCCCGCATGGGGATGGAGCCGATCCTGCAGGACGTGCGCAACCGCGATCTGGTCGTGATGCACACCTCGACCCCGTCCTTCGCGTCGGACGTGCGGGTGGCGCAGATGCTCAAGGACGCCAACCCGTCGCTGAAGATCGGCATGGTCGGCGCCAAGGTCGCCGTCCAGCCCGAGGAAAGCCTGCTGAAGGGCGCGCCGGTCGACTTCGTGGCACGCAACGAATTCGACTTCACGATCAAGGAGATCGCCGAGGGCCGCGACCTGAAGGACGTGGACGGCATTTCCTGGCGCAACGCCGACGGGGTCGTCGTCCATAACCGCGATCGCGCCATGATCGAGAACATGGACAGCCTGCCCTTCGTCACCGAAGTGTACAAGCGCGACCTGAAGATCGAGGATTATTTCATCGGGTACCTGATGCACCCGTATATCTCGATCTATACCGGCCGCGGCTGCAAGTCGCGCTGCACCTTCTGCCTGTGGCCGCAGACGGTCGGCGGTCATCATTACCGCACCCGCAGCCCCGAGCACGTGGCGGCCGAAATCCGCCTGGCACGGCAATATTTCCCGCAGGTCAAGGAATTCTTCTTCGACGACGACACCTTCACCGACGACCTGCCGCGCGCCGAGGCGATCGCGCGGGAACTGGGCAAGATGGGCGTCACCTGGTCGTGCAACGCCAAGGCGAACGTGCCCCGCAAGACGCTGGAAGTGCTGAAGGATAACGGGCTGCGCCTGCTGCTGGTGGGCTATGAGAGCGGCAACCAGCAGATCCTGCACAACATCAAGAAGGGCATGCGCGTCGAAGTGGCGCGCGAATTCACCAGGAACTGCCACGAGCTGGGGATCAAGATCCACGGCACGTTCATCCTGGGCCTGCCCGGCGAGACCAAGGAGACGATCCAGGAGACGATCAAGTTCGCCACCGAGATCAATCCGCACACGCTGCAGGTGTCGCTGGCCGCGCCCTATCCCGGCACGTTCCTGCACCGCCAGGCGACCGAGAATGGCTGGCTGGACGAAAGCAACGCCGAGCTGATCGACGAGAACGGCGTGCAGATCGCGCCGCTGCACTATCCGCACCTGTCGCACACCGAAATCTTCGGCAGCGTCGAGGAATTCTACCGGAAATTCTATTTCCGCGCGCCCAAGATCGCCTCGATCGTCGGCGAGATGGTGCGCAGCCCGCAGATGATGAAGCGCCGCCTGCGCGAGGGCGTGGAATTCTTCCAGTTCCTGCGCGACCGCCGCGCGGCCTGAGCCCGGTCGCGCGCCGGGGCGGCC
>NZ_JABXXP010000265.1 GCF_013376155.1 Nguyenibacter vanlangensis | reverse complement strand
CGGCGCTGGTGCTGGTGGGCGAGGTGGTGCGCCACCGGGTGGTGACGCCGCCGCCCCTGCCGGAGGTGTGACGCGGCCGGCCGGCGGGACGCCCGGACAGGTTCAGGAGATGTCGGCCATCAGCGAGACATGGGCGCAGGTGATCTTCCACCCCGCGTCGGTGCGGACCCAGGTCTGGCTCTGGCGGCCGATGCGGGTGCCGCCCTCGCGCTGGAATTCCAGGTTCACGGTGCCCAGATCCGGCCCGAAACTGGTGACGACGCGGCGCAGCACGCGGCGCTGCGGCGAGCCGCCGACCCTGCCCTGGCGGAAGGCGGCGATCTCGGCGAAACCGTACAGGACCTCACCCACGCCGTAGCGGATGGTTTCCGGCGCGTCGCGGAACAGGGCGTCGAGGGTTTCGACGTCGTTGGCCATCAGGGCGGTTTCGTACCGGTCCGCCATTTCGGTGAGTTCGGCGACGGTGGCGGGGTCGTCGATGGTCAGCATGTCGGCTCTCCTGCGCGGGTTTGCGCGGGGAGCGTATCGCGGCATCCGGCACGCCGCAAAGCCGCGCCGGGGACGCCGGCGCGTTCCGGCCAAGCCGTTTATTTCGCTCCCGTTTATTTCGCTGCCTTTATTTCGTCGTATAGCCGCCGTTGACCAGGATGGTCTGGCCGGTCATCCACCAGCCTTCGGACACCAGGAAGCGGACGAAGGGGGCGATGTCCGCGATGTCGGTCAGGCCGGTCCTGGTGAAGGCCGACAGGGCGGCGGCCTGCTTGTGGTAGGCGACGGCGTCCGGCGCTTCCTGGCCGTAAAAAAAGGGCGTGTCCATCGGGCCGGGGCCGATGGCAGTGACCGAGATGCCGCGTGCGCCATATTCCTTGGACGCGGCGCGGGTGAAATGCTCGACCGGGGCCTTGGCGCCCGCATAGGTGGAATAGAACGGGGTGTAGGCCCCCAGCAGCGAGGTCACCAAAGTGACCAGCTTGCCGTTGTCGTTGAGATGGATGCCGGCTTCCTTGATGAAGAAATAGGCCGCCTTGGCGTTGATGGCGAACATCGAATCGAATTCGGCCTCGGTCGTTTCGGCGATGGGCTTCTTCAAGACCTTGCCGACCGTGTTGATCGCGATGTCGGGGCGGCCGATCGCCGCCACCGTGTCGGCGAAGAGCCTGGCGCAGGCCCCGGCGCTGGTCAGGTCGGCCTGCAGCGCCACCGCCTGGACCCCTGCCGCCCTGAGGTCGGCCAGGGTGCGGTCGGCGTCGGGCCGGGTGGCGGCGCTGTTGTAATGGATGGCGATCGCCTTTGCGCCGTGGGCGGCGAGGTCGCGCGCGATCAGGCTGCCGAGATTCTTGGCGCCGCCGGCGATGAGGACGGTCTTTCCCCCGATTCCGTGGTCCGCAATGCCGTGGTCCGCAATGCTGTGATCGATCATGGCTGGGTTCCCTGCTGCCATCCGCGTTCCTGCCCGGGACGATAGGCGTTGCGCGTTTCGGCATAAACGTCGCGACATCGACAACAGATGTCGTAAAAATCGAACAATAACGGGAATTGACCGGGAGGTGCCTTGGACCGGATCGAACTGTTTCGCGTCTTCGCCCGGGTGGTGGAGACGGCGAGTTTCACCCGCGCGGCGGACGGGCTGAACATGCCGCGTTCGTCGGTGTCCACCGCCATCCAGGAACTGGAGGCGCGGCTGGGCGCGCGGCTGCTGGCGCGCACGACGCGTTCGGTCGCGCCCACGCCGGACGGGGCGGCGTTCTACGAGCATTGCGTGCGGCTGATCGCCGACATGGAGGAGGCCGAGGCGCTGTTCCGGCGGGACGCGGTCGGGCCGCGCGGGGTCCTGCGGGTGGACATGCCCGGACGGATCGGACGGCTGATCGTCGCCCCTGCCCTGCCAGATTTCCTGGACCGCTATCCGGGGATCGAGATCGTGCTGGGGGTGAGCGACCGCGCAGCCAATCTGGTGGAAGAGGGGATCGATTGCGCGCTGCGGGTGGGACCGCTGCACGAGTCCGGGCTGATCGCGCGGCGGATCGGTGAACTGGCGCTGATCAACGTCGCCAGCCCGGCCTATCTGGCGCGGCATGGCGTGCCGCGCGAGCCGGCCGACCTGACGGCGCATCAGGTGGTGCGCTATGCCTCGCCCGCCACAGGGCGGGTCGAGGACTGGGAATGGGTGGCCGAGGGGCAGATCCGGAGCGCGGCGCCGGCCGGGCGGGTGACGGTCAACAGCGCCGAGGGGCTGATCGCCTGCTGCCTGGCCGGGCTGGGGCTGATCCAGGTGCCGGCCTATGACGTGCGGGGCCATCTGGACGCGGGAGAACTGGTGGAAGTGATGGCGGACCGGCGGGCCGCGCCGCTGCCGATGGCGCTGCTGTACCCGCATCGGCGGCACCTGTCGCGCCGCCTGCAGGTCTTTGCCGATTGGCTGGCGGGCATTCTGGCCGCGACGGCGATGTCCGGCCGGCCAAGGCCGTGAGGGCGCGCTTCATTTTTCCCCGATGTTGCGGGACGGGCGAATCGGCCTAGTGTTTCAGGACCGTGTGATCGAGGCCCCTGTGATGTCGTCCGCCCGTGCATTGCTTGTCGGAGATCCGGCGCCCTGGTTCGTGCAGCGCTGCACCACGCCGTTCGGGACCTATAGTTTCGACATGGCGGCGGGGCGGTCGATCCTGCTGTATTTCTTTCGCTCGTCGACCCAGGCGGGGGTGGGCGCGGCGCTGGCGCATCTGCGCGCGGCGGGGGCGGTGCTGGATGGGGTGCGCAGCCATTTCTTCGGCGTTTCGACCGATCCGGAGGACGAGGCGCGGTTGGGCGAAATGCCGCCGGGCATGCGGTTCTTTCGCGACGCGGACCGTGCGGTGACCACCTTGTACGGCCTGGCGGAGCAGGAGGCGCCGTATTGGATGGTCGTCGATCCGATGCTGCGGATTGCCGCGGTGCAGCCGGACAGGCCGGGGGTGGCGGAACGGATGGTCGGTCTGCTGTGCCGCATGAGGCCGATCGCCCCGGCCGCGCCGATGCCCGTGCCGGCGCTGATGCTGGCGGACGTGTTCGAGCCCGCGTTCTGCCGGCAATTGATGGCGTATTACCACGCGCAGGAGAGCATGCCGTCGGGCATGCTGACCGAGCAGGTGCCGGGGCGGTCGGTGGCGGTGGCCGATCCGGGGTTCAAGCGGCGGCGCGATTGCCGGCTGCGGGACCGGGGGCTGGTGGGGCAGGTGCAGGCGCGGATCATCCGCCGCGTGGTGCCGGAGATCCACAAGGCGTTCCAGTTCCAGGCCACGCAGATGGATCGGCTGATCCTGGCCTGCTACGATTCCGGCGAGCAGGGCTGTTTCGGCCCGCATCGCGACAATACGGTGGCGGCGGCGGCGCATCGGCGCTTTGCCGTGTCGATCAACCTGAATGACGGATTCGAGGGCGGCGCGGTGTCCTTTCCGGAATTCGGGGGGCCGGGATTCTGCCCGCCGGCGGGCGGGGCGCTGGTATTTTCCTGCGGGCTGCTGCATGCGGTGACGCCCGTCACCCGGGGGCGGCGCCATGCCTGCCTGCCTTTCGTGTTCGATGACGCGGCGGCGGCGATCAAGCAGGCCAACCGGGCGGCCATGGGGCGGACCGAAACGGCGTGAGCGCCTGTTGCCAGCGGCGGCGGAAACGCCGATCCTGCGCGCCATGTGGAGCGAACCCTATCTGGAGACCTGCTGCCGGTCGGCGCTGCACCGGCTGATCCTGTGCGGCGCGGCGGGGCGGCCCGAGGGGCTGAAGGACCAGCCCTGCCTGGAGCGGATGGCGGGCATGGGGCTGGTGGTGCGCGACGCGGCCGGGCGGTACCGGGCCACGGCGGCGGGGGT
>NZ_JABXXP010000264.1 GCF_013376155.1 Nguyenibacter vanlangensis | reverse complement strand
CGCCGCGACGCCGCCGCGCGTCACGACGCTGGATCTGGACGGGGTGCAGGTGCTGGACCTGGCGGACCAGGGAGTGGACCAAGGGGCGGGAGAGTCGCGGGCGTCCGCATAGCCGGCCCGTCCCTTGCCGGTCCGCCTTGCCGTGCGTGTCTACCGCGCGTCCTCATGCGCGCGGGCGAACCAGGGGGTCATGCGCGCCAGGGCCTCTTCCAGCCGGTCGGTCGAGACCGCGAAGCTGAACCGCATGAAGCGATTGCCCTCGACCGGATCGAAATCCAGGCCCGGCGCGGTGGCGACGCCGGTTTCGGTCAGCAATCTCGTGCAGAAGGCCAGGCTGTCCTGCGTCAGGTGGCCGATATCGGCATAGATGTAGAACGCGCCGTCCGGCGGGGCGATCCGCGAGACCCCGAGCGCCGGCAGCCGTTCCAGCATCAGGTCGCGGTTGCGGCGATACATGCGGACATGGCCCTCCAGCTCCTCGCGGCAGTCGAAGGCGACCAGGCCGGCATGCTGGCTGAGCGAGGGCGGGGTCAGGAACATGTTGCCCACCCGCGTCTGGGCGGCGTCGATCAGCGCCGGCGGCACCACCAGCCAGCCCAGCCGCCAGCCCGCCATGCTGAAATATTTGGAGAAGCTGTTGACCACCAGCGCCTCGGGCTCGTCCTGCAGCACCGAGCGCACCGGCCCGACATAGCTGAGGCCGTGATAGATCTCGTCGGAGATGATGCGGATGCCCCGCGCGCGGCATAGCGCGGTGATGGCCTGCATTTCTCCGGCCGACAGCACGGTGCCGGTCGGATTGGCCGGGCTGGCCAGGATGACGCCCGCCGGCGGCGGATCGAGCGCGGCCAGGGCCGCCGCGGACAGTTGGAAGCGCGCATCGGGGCCGCAGGGGATCTCGACCGGTTCGAGATGCAGCGCGCGCAGCGTGTTGCGATAGGCGACGTAGCCCGGACGGGCCAGCGCCACGCGCGCGCCGACCGGAAAGCAGCAGAGCAGCGCCATGACGAAGGCCGGCGACGCGCCGCAGGTCAGCCAGATCTGCTCGGGCGTTACCGTCACGCCGTAGGTTTCCTGGTAATGGCGGGCGATGCGCGCCTTGAGCGGCGGGCTTTCCCAATAGCCCATGGAATCACTGTCCAGCACGCGGTGCGCCGTGGCGATCGCGGCCTTGGGCGCGCCGGTCGAGGGCTGCCCGAATTCCATATGCACGATGTCGCGTCCCTCGGCGGCCAGGCGATGCGCGAGCGTGCTGAGGGTGACGGCGTGGAACGGATCGATCCGGGGGACGGTCATCGTGGCATCCAGGACAAGAGGCGAAAGGCGGGTCGGCCCGGCTTAATCGGTGGCGGTGCGGGGAACAAGGCCGGCCGCCCCACGGGTCGTAGCGCATCTTCACCCGTTCAAACGAGTCCGTTCGAACGGGATCCGCTGGCTGCCGACATGCCGGATATGGTCCTCGGGATCGCGGCATGAAACGGCCCGGCCGCCATAGGGCCTGTCGGCGATGTCCGTCAGGATCATCGCCACCCCGCTCCTGGCGCGGGCGTGAAGCGCGTCGCAATCCCGGGCGGTCAGGCTGCTTGCCCGGGTTTCGCGCCTGCCGGTCGTCCGAGAGGGCCCCCTGTCGCCATGCCGCCTATGCGATGGGCGGGCGGGCGAAGCTGCCTTCGCGCAGGCTGGCTTCGATCTCTTCCAGCGACCGGCCCCTGGTCTCGGGCACGAAGCGCAGCACGAACAGGAAGGCCAGCGCGTTGATCGCGCCGAACAGCAGGAAGGTGCCGCCGGCGCCGACCGACTGGACCAAGGACAGGGTCGTCAGCGAAATCAGCAGGTCCGCCCCCCAATGGGACGCGGCGACCAGGCTGGTGCCCTTGCTGCGTACCGACAGGGGATAGACCTCGGCCCCCACGATCCAGATTGCGACCGACAGGCTGCCGACATTCAGGACCGCATAGGCCAGCAGCGCCACGACCATCAGCCAGGCATGCAGCCCGTCGGTGCGGCCGCTCTGGAACAGGACGGCCAGGACGAACAGGGCCACGCTGGCCCCCGGCAGCAGGCGCAGCATCAAGGCCCGGCGGCCGATGGCCTCGACTGCCCAATTGCCGATCAGGGTGGCGGCGATCATCGCCACGCCGACCGCCACCGAGGTCAGCAGGGCCGAGCCCTGGCCGAAACCGGCGCCGGAGAAGATGGTCGGCGCGTAATACAGCACCGCGTTGATGCCGCTGAGCTGGCACAGCAGCGCGACGCCGACCGAGGCCACCAGGGCCGGCCGGATCCACGGCTTGCCCAGTTCCGACCAGGGGGCCTGCCGGTCATGGGCGTCGATGATGTCCTGCAATTCGCGTTCGGCCACGTTGTGGGTGGGACGGACCCGGCGCAGCACGCCGCGCGCGCCCTCGAAATCGCCGCGCATGGCCAGCCAGCGCGGGCTGTTGGGCAGGAAGGCCATGCCCAGCAGCAGCACCACCGCCGGAATGATGCCCAGCCCGAACATCAGCCGCCAGCTTTCGTGCCGCAGCACGTAGCCGGTGATGAAGGAGACGAGGATGCCCGACACCACCGCCAGCTGGAACATCCCGACCAGCCGTCCGCGCCGCGCGGCAGGGGCCAGTTCCGAGATATAGAGCGGCACGATCTGCGACGCCGCGCCGACCGCCAGCCCCAGCACGAAGCGGGCCAGCGTCAGCATCACGACATTGTTGGCCAGCGATGCCAGCGCGGTGCCCACGATGAAGACGCATGCCGCCGCCATCACGGTGCGCCGGCGGCCGCCCCAGTCCGACAGCGGGGCCGAGCCCATGCAGCCCAGCAGGGCGCCGGCGATGATCGCCGAGGTGACGATCTGCTGCCCGGCAATGCCCAGATGGAATTGCGGTGCGATCTGCAACAGTGCGGCGGAAATAATGCCGGTATCATAACCGAATAATAACCCACCGGCGGCTGAAATTCCCGCAATCACGTCGACAATCAAATTGGCGTTTGATCGGTTTTCTTGTTTCATTCCTGCAATCTATGAAACGACCGTACGAAAATCAAACAATAACACGGTCAGAAAGGCGCGGCTTGCCGCCTGCCGACGCATTTGTGATGAAGAAACGCCGACCCGGGGGGAACCTGCTGCGCCGGTTTTCGCCCGCGGGGAGCGGGCCTGGGGGGCTCGGGCCAAGGTGGTCTCGCGCCAAGGCGGTCTCGCGGATGTGACGCCGCATCGGGCCGTGGCCGGAAGCCTGGATGGGGAGGCGGGATGGATCGGGCTTGACCCGCCCCGTGGCGGGGGGTCTATGGTTCGTCCTGTTCTCCGGGGAGTCGCATCAGGGCGGCTGAGAGAGGGGCGAGCCCCTGACCCGTCGAACCTGATCCGGGTCATGCCGGCGAAGGGATGGGAATTGAGCGCGGCGCCGGGACGGCGTTGCGGGAATGACATTTCGCGCCGGCGCGGCCCCTCGAACGCCAACGAGGAACGCGCCATGAACATTCATAACCCCAAAGACGCCTTTTCGGACGCGGGTGCGGGCACGGTTTCGGCGGATGCCGCGCCGCGCCGGCCGACGCGGGCACCCGCGACCGGTGACGTCACCGTCGGGCCCCGGGCGGGCGGGCATAAGGTCTATCAGTCCGGGGTGCTGTTTCCCGGCCTGCGCGTGCCGTTCCGCCAGGTCGACCTGCATCCCAGCGCGGGCGAGCCGCCGGTGACCCTGTACGATTCCTCGGGTCCCTATACCGACCCGCTTGCCACGATCGACATCACGCGCGGCCTGGATCGGGTGCGCGAATCCTGGATCGTCCGCCGGGGCGACGCCGAGCCCGTGGCGGCGCCCCGCCAGGTGCGGAGCGAGGATAAT
>NZ_JABXXP010000263.1 GCF_013376155.1 Nguyenibacter vanlangensis | reverse complement strand
GGCATCCTGCAGGGCAAGGTGGTGATCGACGCCTGCAACCCCTATCCCTGGCGCGACGGCGACATCGCCCGCACCGCACAGCAGCAGGGCGCCGGCGCGGTGACGCAATCCCTCTTTCCGGGCGCCCATGTGGTGCGGGCCTTCAATTCCGAGGATATGAGCACGATCGACGCCGAGGCCCACCGGCTGCCGCCGCGCCTGGGCATCCCCTATGCCGGGGACGACGCACAGGCGAAGCAGGTCGTGCGGGGCCTGATCGTCGATGCCGGCTTCGACCCGGTGGATGCCGGGCCGCTTTCGGCCGCCCGGGCCTTCCAGCCCGGCGGCCCGGGCTTCGAGGCCGACCTGAACGCCACGCAATTGCGCGGCCGGCTGGGCCTGTAATCCGTAACGGACGGCTAATCCGTAACGGGCGACGCCCGGCCGGGCGCGTTCAGGCCACGGTCCGCAGCGCGAGGCCGAACTGGATCCACCCGATCCCCGCCGCGATCAGTTCCACGGCGATGAAGGTCCCGATCAGCCACAGCCCGGACCAGGGCAGCGTCAGATACAGGCACACCCCGACCAGCAGGCTGATCAGCCCGCCGCCCAGGACGATCCACCATCCGTTCAGGTCGCGATGGCGGGCGGCGATCACCATGCGCATGGTGCCCGAGATGATCAGGCAGGCCGCGATGAAGACGGTCAGGATGATCGAGCCGCTGACCGGCTCCTCCATCAGCAGGAATCCGCCCACTATATAAAGCACGCCCCCCAGCATCGAGAGCACGAACCCGCCCCAGTCGCGCACAGCGAAGGCATGGAACAATTGCACCGCGCCCGCCACCACCAGCAGGATGCCGATGACGATCGTGCTGGCCAGGGTGACGGAAATGGCGTCGATCCAGGCAAAGATGCCCAGCGCGATCGAAACGGCGCCCAGCAGGACGAACAATCCCCAGCGTTGCGTGAACGGGGTGGCCATGTTTCCTCCTCGATCTTCATCGATGATATGTTTGACGATACGGGCGTGACTATACGGGCGGGTATTGACGATTGACAGGGGCCGATTGACAGGGCGGCTTCGTTGCGCCTATAGGCCAGCCCCATTGCCGGGAACGTGGACGGACCGGCCGGTGCCAGAACGGGTGTTGCTCCCCGGCGCCGGTAATGCGGAACGCGCCCGCCCTGTTCATGCGGAACAGGGCCTACCGGTGCAATAGAAGGCGGCATGGCGCTCCCTCCGGGACCGGCCGCCCGTCGAGTATGGAAGACAGCGCGCAATGAGCAAGCGCCTTGAGAGCAAGTTCAAGATCAATCGCCGCCTGGGCGTGAATCTGTGGGGCCGTGCGAAGTCGCCGGTCAACAAGCGGGAATACGGCCCGGGCCAGCACGGCCAGCGCCGCAAGCAGAAGCCGTCGGACTTCTCGGTCCAGTTGATGGCGAAGCAGAAGCTGAAGGGCTATTACGGCAACATCAGCGAGAAGCAGTTCCGCAAATATTATGACGAGGCCGTGCGCCGCAAGGGCGACACCTCCGAGAACCTGATCGACCTGCTGGAGCGCCGCCTGGACGCGGTGGTCTATCGCCTGAAATTCGCGATGACGCCGTTCGCCGCCCGCCAGTTCGTCAGCCATGGCCATGTCACGGTCAATGGCCGCAAGGTGAACATCCCCTCCTACCTGGTGCGCGACGACGACGTGATCGAGGTGCGCGAGAAGTCCAAGCAGCTCGCCATCGTGCTGGACGCCGCGCAGAGCGGCGAGCGCGACGTGCCGGAATATATGGAAGTCGACCACCGCCAGATGAAGGGCCGCTTCGTGCGCGGCCCGAAGCTGTCGGACGTGCCCTATCCGGTGCAGATGGAACCGAACCTGGTCATCGAATTCTATTCGCGCTGATCCGGTTTTTTTTCCAGCATATCGCACGATCGCGGCGCCGGGCGCGGGGGCTTTCCCCCTCGCCCGGCGTCCGTGTTTTCGGACCGTGCCCGCCCGTACAGTCCGGCCGCCATCGCAGAACGGCCATCGCAGAACGCCCATCGCAGAACGAAGGAATCCGCCCGTGAACGCCGAGCCCGCCTCCGCCCTGGCCGCCACCATCGCCCGGGAAATCAGCCGGCGGCGGACCTTCGCCATCATCTCGCACCCCGACGCGGGCAAGACCACGCTGACCGAGCGCATCCTGCGCGCGGGCGGCGCGATCCAGATGGCGGGCAATGTCCGTGCCAAGGGCGAGCGGCGGCGCACCCGCTCGGACTGGATGGGGATCGAGCGCGATCGCGGCATTTCGGTCGTCACGTCGGTGATGACGTTCGAATATGGCGGCTGCATCTTCAACCTGCTGGATACGCCGGGGCACGAGGATTTCTCCGAAGATACCTATCGCACCCTCACCGCGGTCGATTCCGCGGTGATGGTGATCGACGCGGCCAAGGGGATCGAGGACCGGACCCGCAAGCTGTTCGAGATCTGCCGCCTGCGCGACATCCCGATCGTCACCTTCATCAACAAGATGGACCGCGAATCGCAGGATCCGTTCACCCTGCTGGACGAAATCTCCTCCGCCCTGGCGCTGGACACCGCGCCGGCGACCTGGCCGGTCGGGCGCGCGGCGCAGTTCGCCGGCACCTACGACCTGCGCACCCGCAGCCTGCACGTGGCCGCCCCGCTGGAACAGTCCGACCCGCGCATGGTGCAGTTGGGCGAGGAACTGGAACTGGCCGAGGCCGCCCTGCCCACCTTCGATCGCGACAGTTTCAATGCCGGACACCTGACGCCCGTCTTCTTCGGCAGCGCGATGAAAGAGATCGGGGTGACCGACCTGCTGGACGCGCTGGTGGCCTTCGGCCCCCCGCCGCGCGACCAGGAGACCGAAAGCCGCACGGTGCGCGCCGATGAAACCGGGCTGACGGCGCTGGTCTTCAAGATCCAGGCCAACATGGACCCGAACCACCGCGACCGCATGGCCTTCGCGCGGATCTGCTCGGGCCGGCTGGAACGCGGCATGCGGCTGAAGCATGTGCGCGTCGGCAAGCAGTTCGCGCTGCATACGCCGCAATTCTTCTTCGCCCGCGACCGGCAGCTTGCCGAGGAAGCCTTCGCCGGCGACGTGGTCGGCATCCCCAACCACGGCACGCTGCGGATCGGCGACACGCTGACCGAGGGCGAGGATCTGCGCTTTACCGGCGTGCCGCATTTCGCGCCGGAAATCCTGCGCCGGGTGCGGCTCGACGATGCGATGAAGGCCAAGAAGCTGCGCCAGGCCCTGACCGAACTGGCCGAGGAAGGCGTCGTGCAGCTCTTCCGCCCGCAGGACGGCGCATCGCCGATCGTCGGCGTGGTGGGCACGCTGCAGCTTGACGTGCTGCAGGCCCGGCTGGCGGGGGAATACGGGGTGGCGATCGGCTTCGAATCGACGCCCTACAACCTCGCGCGCTGGGTGACCGGCGACCGGGCGAAGCTGGACCTGTTCGCCGCCGCCAACCGTTCGGCCATGGCGGACGATATCGACGGCGACCCGGTCTTCCTGGCCAGTTCGGCCTTCATGATGCGGCGGACCACCGAGATGAACCCCGACCTCGCCTTCCACGACATCAAGCAGATCGGCATCGAGACACGCTGACCGCTGCCGTTTCGTAACGGAATGTAACCGAACGGCAATATAACGTATATCCGCGCGGATTGCGGGTGACCGCGTGCCGGCCAGGTTCTAAGCCGATAATCATGACGGAACGATACGGCGCGATGGCGGCCTCGGCACAGGATACGCCCCGGGCGGAAAGGCAGGCGTCCGGCCAGGATGCGTCGCAAGACCCCGCATCCCTCGCGCTGGGCGAACGCCTGGTCCGGCTGGCGGGGCTGCGGCTGGTCGGCGACCTGCATGAACGCGCG
>NZ_JABXXP010000262.1 GCF_013376155.1 Nguyenibacter vanlangensis | reverse complement strand
GTGCACGCGGCGCTGGTCTCCCTGCCCTGCTGGGAACTCTTCGCCCGGCAGGACGCCGCCTATCGCGACCAGGTGCTGGGCCAGGCCCCACGCATCGGCATCGAGGCCGCCTCGGCCTTCGGCTGGGAACGCTGGCTGGGTCCGGGCGGCGCCTTCATCGGCATGGAGGATTTCGGCGAGACCGCGCCCGCCAGCGAACTCTACCGCCGGCTGGGCATCACCGCCGAACGGATCTGCGACACCGCAATGCGGCTGATCGGCGAGACAGGGCGTGACTTTCCGTCGCCTTCCGGGCAGAAAGCTGAGAGCGGCCGCGCCCAGCCAAGGCCGACGGCCCGAAAAGGCTGAAACGAACGGGAGAGAAATCGAATGGCTGTCAAAGTCGCAATCAACGGCTTCGGCCGGATCGGCCGCCTGGTCCTGCGCGGCATCATCGAAAGCGGACGCACCGACGTCGAGCTGGTGGCCATCAACGACCTGGGCAGCGTCGCCGACAACGCCCACCTGCTGACCTATGACAGCATCCATGGCCGCTTCCCCGGCGAGGTGCGGGTCGAAGGCAACAGCATCGTCATCACCGCGAACGGCCGCACCTACGCGCCGATCCAGGTGTCGGCCGAACCCGACCCGACCAAGTTGCCGTTCGAGGGCGTCGACGTGGCCATGGAATGCACCGGCCGCTTCACAACCAAGGAAAAGGCCGCGCACCTGATCGAAGCCGGCGCGCGCAAGGTCATCATCTCGGCCCCCGGCACCCATGTCGACGCCACCATCGTCTACGGCGTGAACCAGGACACGCTGACCAGCGACATGACGGTGATCTCGAACGCGTCCTGCACCACCAACTGCCTGGCCCCGGTGGCCAAGGTGCTGGATGACGCGTTCGGCATCGAGCGCGGCTACATGGTCACCATCCATTCCTATACCGGCGACCAGCGCACGGTGGACACGCTGCACAAGGACCCGCGCCGGGCCCGCGCGGCGGCGATCAACCTCATCCCGTCCTCGACCGGCGCCGCCCGCGCGATCGGCCTGGTCCTGCCGCACCTCAAGGGCAAGCTGGACGGCACCTCGATCCGCGTGCCCACCCCCAACGTGTCGCTGGTGTCGCTGGATTTCGTGCCGACCCGCATCCCCGCCTCGGTCGAGGAAGTGAACGAGGCGATGCGCAAGGCCGCGTCCGAAGGCCCGCTGAAGGGCGTGCTGGCCTACAACACCGCGCCGCTGGTCAGCTCGGACTTCAACCACAACATCGCGTCCTCGACCTTCGACGCCACGGAAACCGCGCTGATCGACGGCGGCAAGATGGTGCGCATCTGCAGCTGGTACGACAATGAATGGGGCTTCTCCAACCGCATGTCCGACACGGCCGCGGTCTTCGGGTCCCTCTGATGGCCGCCCTGTCCTTCAAGACGCTGGACGCCTTGCAGCCCAAGGGGCGCAAGGTGCTCCTGCGCGCCGACCTCAACGTGCCCGTGCGCGACGGCCGGATCACCGACCTGACGCGGATCGAACGCCTGGTTCCCACCATCCGCGAACTGGCGGACAAGGGCGCCCGGGTGATCGTCGCCAGCCATTTCGACCGCCCGAAGGGCAAGCGCGTGCCCGAGATGTCGCTGGCCCCGATCGCCCAGGCCCTGGGCCAGGCGCTGGGCCGCCCGGTCCAGTTCGCCGACGACTGCGTGGGCCCGGTGGCCGAGGCCGCCGTCGCCAGGCTGCAGGACGGCGACGTGCTGGTGCTGGAAAACACCCGCTTCCACGCCGGCGAGGAAAAGAACGACCCGGACCTGTCCAAGGCGCTGGCGTCGCTGGCCGACGATTACGTCAATGACGCGTTCTCCGCGGCCCACCGCGCCCATGCCTCGACCGAAGGCGTCGCGCGCTTCCTGCCGTCCTTCGCCGGCCGCCTGATGGAAGCCGAGCTGAACGCACTGAACGTCGCGCTGGAAAACCCGGTCCGTCCGGTCGGCGCGATCGTCGGCGGCGCCAAGATCTCGACCAAGCTGGACCTGATCGGCAACCTGCTGGAAAAGGTCGACGTGCTGATCGTCGGCGGCGCCATGGCCAATACCTTCCTGGCCGCCAAGGGCGTGAATGTCGGCAAGTCGCTGCAGGAAGCCGACATGCACGACACCGCGCGCGCGATCATGGCCAAGGCCACGGCCGGCGGCTGCGAGATCGTGCTGCCGGTCGACGCGGTGACGGCGACGGAATTCAAGGCCGATCCGCCGACCAAGATCGTGCCGGTCGATGCCATCCCCGCCGACTCCATGGTCCTGGACGCCGGTCCCGCGACCGTTGACCTGCTGCGCGAGAAGATCGTCGGGCTCAAGACCCTGGTCTGGAACGGTCCGCTCGGCGCGTTCGAGCTGCATCCCTTCGACGCCGCCACCAACCAGGTCGCGGCCGAGGTCGCCCGCCGCACCCAGGCCGGCCAGTTGACCAGCGTCGCCGGCGGCGGCGACACGGTCTCGGCGCTGCGCCATGCCGGCGTGGCGGACGAAATGTCCTACACCTCGACCGCGGGCGGCGCCTTCCTGGAATGGCTGGAAGGCAAGACCCTGCCCGGCATCCAGGCCCTCGGCGAGATCTCGGAACGGTTCCTGCCGCTCTGACCTGCCAAGTTTGACCATTCAGGCTTGACCATTATCGGGGGGCACGGTCCGCGCGGACCGTGCCCCGTCGATCAGGCCGGCTCGTCCGCCGCCCCCTCTCCCTCTTCCGGCGCCTGTCCCGTCAACCGCACCGAATCGCCCACCAGCCCGTGCGCGAAGGCTTCCGCCGAGAAGGGACGCAGATCCTCGGCCTGCTCGCCCACGCCCACCGCATGGACCGGCAGGCCGAAACTGTCGGCCAGCGCCACAACGATGCCGCCGCGCGCCGATCCGTCCAGCTTGGTCACCACCAGCCCGGTGACGTTGACCAGCTCCTTGAACACCCGCACCTGCTCGATCGCGTTCTGCCCCGTCGTCGCATCCAGCACCAGCAGGACGGAATGCGGCGCGCTCTCGTCGAACTTGCGCATCACGCGGATGATCTTGGCCAGTTCCTCCATCAGCGCGCCCTTGTTGTGCAGGCGGCCGGCGGTATCGATCAGCAGCAGGTCCGCCCCCTCGGCCTGGGCGCGCTTCAGGGCCTCGAACGCCAACCCGGCCGCGTCGGCATTGGGCGGGCCGGCAATCACCGGCGCGCCGACGCGCTGGCCCCAGATCTGCAGCTGCTCCACGGCGGCGGCGCGGAACGTATCGCCCGCCACCATCATCACCTTCAGCCCCTGCTCGCCGTAATAGCGGGCCATCTTGCCGATCGTGGTGGTCTTGCCGGTGCCGTTCACCCCCACCACCAGCACCACATGCGGCTTGCGCTGCGGATCGGGGACGAAGGGCACGGCGACCGGCTCCAGCACGCGGGCGATTTCCGCCGACAGCGCCTGGCGGACCTCCTCGTCCGTCACCTCGGCGCCGAAGCGCGAATGACGGAACGCCGCGATGATCCGCGCCGCGACATTGGGGCCCAGGTCCGCCGCGATCAGCAGATCCTCCAGTTCCTCCAGCGCCTCGTCATCCAGCTTGCGGCGGGTAAAGACCGCGGCGATGCCGCCGCCCAGCTTCTGGGTCGAGCGCGACAATCCCGCCTTGAGACGGGAGAAAAAACCGAGTGCCATGTCAGAGGGTTTCCGCCACCAGTCCGTTTTCGTCAACCGCCGTCGGCCGCACGGTCACGATCCGCCCCATATCGGCCGCCGCCCCGACCAGCCGCACCGGCGCGAATTCCTCGGAATGCCCGCTGGTCGGGGTCTCCAGCAGCACGTTCAGCGGCCGGCCCAGCAGCCGGGCGTGATAATCGCGCGCCGCCTCCTGCCCCGCCGCGCGCAGTTC
>NZ_JABXXP010000261.1 GCF_013376155.1 Nguyenibacter vanlangensis | reverse complement strand
GGCCGTCCCGCGCGCCAGCGCCTCGGTCATCCGCGCCCGCCGCGCCACGACAGGAAAGGCCTGGGAAAATTCCGGCGCATGCCCGAATGTCCGCGTCCGCGCCTGGGATGCCGCGCCGCTGGTCGCGACATGTTCGTCGGGCAGTTCCTCGATGAACCGGCTGGGGATCGCCGACTGCCAGTTGCCATAGATCCGCCGGCTGGCGGCGTGGCTGATGATCGCCCGGTGCCGCGCGCGGGTAATGCCGACATAGGCCAGGCGCCGCTCTTCCTCCAGCCCCTTCAACCCGCCCTCGTCCAGGGTCCGCTGGGACGGAAACACCCCTTCCTCCCAGCCCGGCAGGAACACGGTGTCGAATTCCAGCCCCTTGGCGCCGTGCAGGGTCATCAGGCTGACCCGCGCGTCCCCGGCATTCTCCTCGTTTTCCATCACCAGCGCGACATGCTCCAGAAACCCTTCCAGGCTCTCGAAATCCGCCAGCGCCCGCACCAGTTCCTTCAGGTTGTCCACGCGGCCCGGCGCCTCGGGCGACGGATCGGCCTTCCACATGTCGATATAGCCGGCCTCCTCCAGCAGCGTCTCCACGACCACCACATGCCCCTCGCGCGGCAAGGCGTCGCGCCCGCGCTGCAGGCAGTCCATCAGCGCCGCCATCGGCTCGCGCGCCCGGCCCTTGATCTCGCCGCCCGCCAGCAAGTCCTGCACCGCCTGCGTCAGCGGCATGTTCCCGGCCCGAGCGGCGGCGTGGAATTTCTGCAGCGCGGCCGCCCCGATGCCGCGCCTCGGCACGTTGATGATCCGCTCGAACGCCAGATCGTCCGCCGGCTGGCTCAGCACGCGCATATAGGCCAGCGCATCGCGGATTTCCGCCCGCTCGTAGAAGCGCAGCCCCCCCACCACGCGATAGGGCACGCCCAGCGCGATCAGCCGCTCCTCGAACGCGCGGGTCTGGAATCCCGCCCGCACCAGGATCGCCATCTCGGCCAGGGAATGGCCCCCGGCGCGCAGCCGCGCGATCTCCTCGCCGACCATCCGGGCCTCGTCGTCCGAATCCCAGACCGCGACCACCCGCACCTTCTCGCCGGACGCATCCTCGCGCCCCGGGCGCAGCGTCTTGCCCAGCCGCCCGTCATTATGCGCGATCAGCCCCGACGCCGCGCCCAGGATCTGCGCGGTCGAACGATAATTCCGCTCCAGCCGCACGATGACCGCGCCCGGGAAATCGCGTTCGAAGCGCAGGATGTTCTCCACTTCCGCCCCGCGCCAGGAATAGATCGACTGGTCGTCGTCCCCCACGCAGCAGATATTGGCGCTCTGCCCCTCGCGCTGCGCCAGCAGCCGCAGCCACAGATACTGGATCGTGTTGGTGTCCTGGTATTCGTCCACCAGGATGTAGCGGAACAGGCGGTGATACTGCGCCAGCACGTCGGGCCGGGTCCGCAGGATCTCGGTCACGTGCAGCATCAGGTCGCCGAAATCGCAGGCGTTCAACTGGATCAGCCGCGCCTGATAGGCCGCATAGGCCGCCCGGCACTGTCCGTTCGCGAAATCCGTGTCCTCGGCCGGCGTCACGCGCTCGGGCGTCAGCCCACGATCCTTCCAGCGCTGGATCACCCCCAATATGCCCTGGGGCGGCCAGCGCTTGGCGTCGATGCGCAGCGGTTCGATCACCTGCTTCAGCAGGCGTAGCTGGTCGTCGGTGTCCAGGATGGTAAAGCCGCTGCTCAGCCCGACATATTCGGCATGCCGGCGCAGCATGCGCGCGCACAGCGCATGGAACGTCCCCAGCCACAGCCCCTCGACCGGCGTGCCCAGGATCGCGCCGATCCGCTCGCGCATCTCGCGCGCCGCCTTGTTGGTGAAGGTCACCGCCAGGATCTGATGCGGCCGCGCGCGGCCGGACAGCAGGATATGGGCGAAGCGCGTGGTCAGCACACGGGTCTTGCCGGTCCCGGCACCGGCCAGGACCAGCAGCGGACCGTCGGTCGTCTCGATCGCCGCCCGTTGCTCGGGGTTCAGGCGCTGCAGATAATCCGGTCGGTCGGAAGAAGGGTTTGGGCTATGGGTCACGTTTTCCGTATAGGGCGTCCGGCGCCGGACGTGAAGGAGAAGGCCGAATGACAGGAACGGGCAGGGATGCCGCGAACGCCGCCTCGCGTCATGCCCCGTTCAAGGAGACCGGACCATCGGGCCACCGCGCCCGCATGCGTGCCCGGATCCTGGTCTCCGGCGCGGCGTCGCTGGCCGATTACGAAATCGTCGAGATGCTGCTCTTCCTCGCGATTCCGCGCCGCGACACCAAACCGACGGCCAAGGCGCTGCTGAACCGGTTCGGCAGCCTGGGCGCGCTGCTCTCGGCCTCGGCCGAGCAATTGCGCGCGGCCGGCCTGTCCGACCGCGTCGCCCTGCCGCTGATGCTGCCCGCCTGCGTGGCCGAACGCCTGTCGCGGTCCGACCCGCTGACCCGCCAGCACGTGCGCGACTGGGACGCGGTGCTGACCTATTGCGATACGATTCTCGCCGACGCCCCCGCCGGGCAGATGCGGATCCTGTTCCTGGACAGCGGCAACCACATCATCGCCGACGAACCGATCGACCCCGCCCTCGACCAGGGCGACCTGGACGCGATCCAGCGCCACATCCTGCTCCGCGCGCTCGACCTGCACGCCACCGCCTTCGTGGGCATCCGGCTCGCCGCGGCCTGGCCGCCGCCGGCGGCGCTGGTCGATCGCGATGCCGTGCTGATGCAGGCCATCTCCTACCACGCGCAGAACCTGTCCCTGGCGGTGCAGGACCACCTGATGCTGCGGCGTGGCCAATGGTTCAGCCTGCGCCAGCAGGGCAGGCTGTAAAAGCCTGCCTTGAAAGCCCGCCTCAAAAACGCGCCCGGCGCCCCTATTCGGCCGCCGGGTGCATGTGCGCGGCCGCCAGTTGCGTGCGGATCGCGCCCAGCAATTCGCCCGGATCGTTCACCAGCGCGTCCGCCCCGGCCTCGGTCAGCTCCTCCTCGCCGCCATAGCCCCACAGCGCGCCCAGCGCGCGCACATGGTTGGCATGCGCCCCGCTGATGTCGAACCGCCGGTCTCCCACCATCACCGCCCGCGCCGCCGGCACGCCCTGCTCATGCAGCAGGCACGCGATCAGCTCGGGCTTCTCCGCGCCGCTATCGTCGGGTTGGGCGCCGTACAGGGCGGTGAAATACCGGGTCAGCCCGCGCAGGTCCAAAATCGCCCGCGCCAGGTGCACCGGCTTGGACGTCGCCAGAAACAGCCGCGCCCCCGACTGCGCCACGGTCTCGATCACCGTGTCCATGCCGGCAAAGACCGCGCTGCGATGCATGCCCTGCCGTTCGTAATGATAGCGATACAGCCTGACAGCTTCCTCGGCGCGGTCGTCGCCGTAATGCTCCAGCACTCGCGCCACCAGATCGTGCAGCGGCGGCCCGACCACCCAGGTCAAATCCACCTTCGGGTCCGGCTCGTGACCCAGATCGCGCAGCGAATCGTGCAGCGAACCGATGATTCCGGCGCGCGAATCCACGATCGTGCCATCGAGATCAAGAAGAACCGCATCGTGACGGGTCAGCGGGAATGGGGCATTCATGCCGGCAACGCTCCTCGTCCAGTACCCCGAAGCTGAAATTCACCGGATCTCAGCTTCGGGGTGCCAGCTTAATCAATCATTTAACGGCCCGCTGATCTCCGAAATTCATCCACGAATTCCCGAGGCACGACTAGGCTTCGAATCTCCTATATACTGGCAGGTCGGGGCTGTCGCGCCCACGGCCGGCCCGCCCCGCACCCGACTCGAGGATTTCAAGGCATGAATGCGATCCTGGCCGGGCAGGGCGGGGACCTGGACGATACGACCCTGCTGGCCGCGATCCTGGCGCTCGCCCTGCCGCCCAGCGCCGAC
>NZ_JABXXP010000260.1 GCF_013376155.1 Nguyenibacter vanlangensis | reverse complement strand
AGCGCACGGGCGCGCGGGCGCCCGCCGGGCGTGGATTGTCGCCGCATACGATACTCCGCTTGTCGCAGCCCGCGCCGTGGGCCGGCGCGCATGGTGCGATCATGCCGGGATCGTTCCGATTCCGCCATCCCCCATGCGGGGGCGCCGGTGCTATTAGACGAGCATGTCGGGCCGGAACAGGGCTGATTTGTCGATCACCCGCCCGGCCAGCATGAACACTCCCCTGCCCGTGTAATGCAGGGTTTCGGGGTGGGCCGGAACGGGCCGGACATGGGCCTTCACGACCTCGAAAATGAAGAAATTATAGCGCTCGACCAGGGCATCGTCGTGGAGCACGCATTCGAAGCCGGCATGGCATTCGTCGATCAGCGGGGCGGCGACCCGGGAGGCGGGCCGGGCCGTCAGTCCGAAATGCGTGAACTTGTCGACCGCCGCGCCGGATATGTTGCCGATCCCCACGACCTGATCGACCATTGATGCCGTCGGCAGGTTGATCACGCACTCCCGGCTCTGGCGGATCATCTCGAAACTCTGATTGCCGTTCCAGATCATGCAGCCGACCAGCGAAGGCGCGAATTCCAGGACCGTGTGCCAGCCCAGGGTCATGATGTTGTGCCGCCCCTGCCAGGACGACGAAACCAGCACGATCGGCCCCGGCTCCAGATAGCGGCGCACCTGCGCGACGGGAAAATCCTTGCGGGCCGTTTCCTGCCCGGCATGGGGCTTCGCCATGACGCCCTCCGTTCGGATCGGGCCGGCGGCGCGATGCACGCGGCCCGCAGGGGGACATAACCGCTGTCGCGAATCCCGGTTCGCCGCCACCGCCGCGCAGCCCGTTCAACCGATGGCGAGGACCAAGCCAACCGCCCGTGGAAACGTTTCCACAGGATGACGGGACGTGGGAGGAGAAGCCCGATGCCGATGACACTCGAAGGATCCTGCCAGTGCGGGGCGATCACGTTCTCGGTCCAGAGCCAGGCGCCGGTTCCCTATCAGCGCTGCTATTGCTCGATCTGCCGCAAGACGGCGGGCACGGGCGGCTATGCCGTCAACCTGTCCGGCATGGCCGCCACACTGCATGTGCATGATCCGGCCCACCAGAAGCGCATCGTCCATGCGGTGATGGGGCGCCGGGGCCGGCATGTCGAACATAGCAGCGCCGAGCGCCATTTCTGCGGGCGCTGCGGCACGGCGCTGTGGCTGTATGACGCCGAATGGCCGGACCTGGTCCATCCGGCGGCGGGAGCCATCGACACCGAACTGCCGGAACCGCCCGCGCGGGTGCATATCATGCTGGGGTCCAAGGCCGACTGGGTACAGCCCGATATCCGGCCGGGCGACGGCGCCTTCGACGGATATCCCGAGCAGTCGCTGGAGGAATGGCACCGTGCGCATGGGCTGTGGCACGCATGACGGCCCCATCGCCTCAGGCGGAATCACGGCCGATCAAGCGGCGCCTGTTCCAGACCGGCCCGCAGGGCGTCGATTTCGTCCTTGAGCCGCATGAGCTGCTCCGGCGTCCGGCCCGTGGCCCGAAGGATACCGGCTGGAACCGACGCGGCACGGGCCTGCAAGGCCGCCCCCTGCTCGGTCAGCGTCACCCGCACCTGCCGCTCGTCGCGCGCATCGCGGGTCCGGCGCAGCAGGCGGGCGGTCTCCAGCCGCTTGAGCAGCGGCGTCAATGTACTGCTCTCCAGCGCCAGCTTCTCGCCGATCTGCCCCACCGGCAACCCGTCCTGCTGCCACAGTACCGTCATGACGAGATATTGCGGGTAGGTCAGGCCCAGCGCATCCAGCAGCGGCTTGTAGACGCGATTGAACGCGTGGCTGGTGGCATAAAGCGAGAAGCACAGGAAATGATCCAGCGTCGGTGCAGCGGTCGGAACGGCGTCGGGCATGGCGGGCCTCCTTCGAACCGAGCAACATAAATCGTGCGCGACCTTATCGACAGCGCACTGTCCGCATGGCAGCCATACGAATTATTATATAGCCAACGATCAAATCGTGCGCGATTTATTGGTCATCGAAGGCGGCGTCGATGGAACCGGCCACGGGCGCCGCGCCTTCGCCATCCATTGCAGGAAGGATCAAGACCATGTCCGTAAATGTCCTCTACCGTACCTCGGCCCGTGCTACCGGGGGTCGCGACGGCCGTTCCGCCACGCTGGACGGCGCGCTGGACGTCAAGCTGACCACGCCGAAGGAGCTGGGCGGTCCCGGCGGCGAAGGCAACAACCCCGAACAATTATTCGCCGCCGGCTATGCCGCGTGTTTCCTGGGCGCGATGAAGTTCGTGGCGTCGCAGGGCGGCAGCGCCAAGGTGCCGGCCGACACGACCGTGACATCCACGGTCGGCATCGGGCCGCGCGCCGAAGGCGGGTTCGGGCTGGAGATCGCGCTGGCCATCGCCCTGCCGGGCGTCGAGCGTGCCGCGGCCGAGGATCTGGTCGCCAAGGCGCATCAGGTCTGCCCCTATTCGAATGCCACGCGCGGCAATATCGACGTGAAGCTGTCCGTCGTCTGACCGTGCCCGATCGGCCGGCCATCGCATTGGCCGGCCGGTGTTCCCGCGCCTTCGGGATTCGGGCGCAGGTTCGGGGCCGGTCAGAGCAGAAAGGCCAGGGCCTGGGCGCAGGGGCGTGAGATTTTCAGCGTGAACAGGTCGTCGGCCCTTGACCGCCCGAGGGTCACGGCCGCCACTTGCTTACCGGTTTCCACTGCCCGCCGCACGAAGCGATAGCCGGACGGGACCATCAGCGACGACCCCACGACCAGCACCCCGTCGGCCCGTTCCAGGTGCGCCATCGCCCGGGCCTTACGCGCCCCGGGAATATCCTCGCCGAAAAAGACGATGTCGGGCTTGAGAAGGCCACCGCACTGCAGGCAGTCCGGCACCGTGAAGCCCGAAAAATCCTGCGCGTCGAGATCGGCATCGCCATCGGGCGCGCTGTCCGCATCGAACCGCGACCAGGCCGGGTTCAACTGCTCCAGCCGGTCCTGCATCTCCAGGCGGGTCGTCCGATGCCCGCAGACGGTGCAGCAGACCCGCGCGAGCCGGCCATGCAGTTCGATCACCCCCAAACTGCCGGCTGCCTGGTGCAGCCCGTCGACATTCTGGGTCACGACGTGCTCGGTCCCGCCCATCGCCTCGAGCCGCGCGAGCGCGCGATGCGCGTCGTTCGGCCGGGCGCGCAGCAGATGCCGCCAGCCGACCAGGCTGCGCGCCCAATAACGCCGGCGGGCGGCATCGCTGCCCATGAAGGCCTGCCAGGTGATCGGACTGGCGCGTTTCCAATCACCATTGAGATCGCGATAATCCTGGATTCCGGATGCCGTGCTGCATCCCGCTCCGGTCAGGACCAGAAGCCGCCGATGGCGATGGACGAATTGCCGCAGCGCGTCTTGCTGCTGCACATCCTTTCCTGCCGTCGCCGCATATACCTGTCCGGTTCCCGCGCCCATCTCACCCCCTGTCCCCCGTCCACGCGTTTCGGATGGGCTGGCTGGATCTTGTCAGAAATCCTCCCCTCCGTGCGGTCAAATCCGGCGGCGCGCCCCGTCCTTTTCATCCCGCCCTTTTTCATGGTGCCGCGCCGCTTCCCGCCAATTCCTGTTCCCGGGCCGCACGATGATGTTTACACTGTCCGCATGAAGGATGATGTGGCGAAGCCCGCCGTCAGGCGCCAGACCTACCACCATGGCGACCTGCGCGCCGCTTTGATCGAGGCGGGGCTGCGCCTGCTGGCCGATCGCGCCGTGGATGCGCTCTCGCTGCGCGAGATCGCGCGGGCCGTCGGCGTCAGCGCGACCGCCGTCTATCGTCACTTTCCCGACAAGGACGCCCTGCTGCGCACATTGGCCGGTGAAGGGCTGAACCGCCTGGCCCGGGCGCAGCGCGCGGCGTCCGACGCGGCAGGC
>NZ_JABXXP010000259.1 GCF_013376155.1 Nguyenibacter vanlangensis | reverse complement strand
GACCGTGCGCAATTCCGCGACACCCAGAAGCTGCAGCCCGGCGCCGTAGGCCAGCATGCCGGCCAGGACCAGCACCCCCATCGCCGGAACGCGCAGCGGATTGGGCCGCACCGCCAGCGGGCCCAGCACCGTCAGGTCCAGCATCACCAGCACCACCACCATGCCCAGCGCCGCCAGGACCATGCGTCCGACCCGCGACAGCGTGCCCGCCCCCAGGCGCAGCGCCCCGCGCCGATGCAGCACCCCGCCCAGCAGCGCGACATTGACCATCGCCGCCAGGCTGCTGGCCAGCGGCGGCCCGACATGGGCCAGCGGCCGCATCAGCACCAGGTTCAGCACGAAATTCAGCAGCAGCGTCGCCAGGCCGATCCGCACCGGCGTGGCGGTATCGCCGCGCGCGAAGAACCCGGGCGAGAGGACCTTGATCAGCACGAAGGCCGGCAGTCCCAGCGCATAGGCTCGCAGCGACTGCGCGGACAGCATGGCGTCGCGCGGACTGAACGCGCCATGGCCGAACAGGGTGGCCATGACCGGCCGGGCCAGCACCATCAGCGCCAGCGCCGACGGCACGGTCAGGATCAGCGCATATTCGATCGCCCGGTTCTGCGTCAGGTGCGCATTGTCGCTGTCCTGGGCCGAGACATGGCGGCTGAGCACCGGCAGAAGGGTCGTGCCCGCGGCGGCCCCCAGCACGCCCAGCGGCAACTGGTTCACCCGGTCGGCGAAATACATCAGCGACACGCTGCCTTCGGGCAGCAGGGTGCCGATCATGGTGTCGACCAGCAGGTTGATCTGGGTGATCCCGCTGCCCAGGCATCCGATGGCCATGCGGCCGATCAGGGTGCGGATGCGCGCGGTCAGATGCGGGACGGGCAGGTACAGCCGAAACCCCGCGCGCCGCGCCGCCTCCAGCAGCAGGGCCAGTTGCACCACGCCAGACGCGGTGATGCCCCAGGCGGCGGCGCGCGCCACGTCGCCGGTCAGCGGCGTCAGGACGAAGATCGCGGCGATGCCCACGATGTTGAAGGTGACGTAGGCCGCTGCCGCCACCCCGAAACGATGCAGCCCGTTCAGCACCCCCGACACCAGCGCCGCGCCGCAGATCAGCACCAGGTAGGGGAAGGTGATGCGGCTCAAATTCACCGCCAGCCCATAGCGGCTGCCGGCATGGCTGAAACCCGGGGCGATGATCCGCAGCACCGCCGGCATGAAGATCTCGCCCAGCAGCGCGATCACCGTCAGCCAGGCCAGCAGCACGCTCAGCGTCTCGCTGGCGAAGCGGCGGGCATGCTCCTCGCCGTCGGTCGTCAGGGTGGCGGAAAACAGCGGGACGAAGGCCGCGTTCAACGCTCCCTCGCCGAACAGGCGGCGAAACATGTTCGGCAGGCGGAACGCGACCTGATAGGCGTCCTGCACCGGTCCGGCGCCCAGGAACGCGGCCAGAAGCTGGTCGCGTACCAGCCCCAGCACGCGGCTGAGCATCGTCCAGCCTCCGACGGTCAGAAAACCCTTCAGCACGCGCCGGACCTCCTTTTGCCCCGCATCGGGAATCCGCCGGATCAGTGGTCCAGGATCGCCCGTTCTATGGCCAGGCGCATGCGGCGGGATTCGGGCGATGTCAGGCTGACGAACCAGTTCGCCAGCCTGCCGTCGCGCCCGACCAGGTATTTATAGAAATTCCAGCGCGGCCGGGACAGAAATCCGCCCTCCTGCGTCAGCCAGCGGAACAGCGGCAGCGTCTGGTCGCCGCGCACGTGGCTGCGGGCGGCCATCGGAAAGGTCACGCTGTAATTGCGGCTGCAGAAGGTCGCGATCTCCGCGTCGCTGCCGGGCTCCTGGTCGCCGAAATCGTTCGACGGCACGCCGATGACCGTCAGATCGCTGCCGCGATAGAACGACCAGATGGCCTGCAGCCCCTCATATTGCGGGGTAAAGCCGCATTTCGACGCGGTATTGACGATCAGCAGCGGCTTGCCCCGCAAGGCCCCCAGATTGATGGAGCCGCCCTCCAGGGCGGGCAGGGTGAAATCATAGACGCTGGTCATGGAACCGATTCTGTCCGTTGCACTCTATCCGAACGGAAACAGTAGAGCAGATCGCCCCCGCGTCGAAGAGCCAATCGCGCGAAGATACCCGATATAACAATAAAATAGCGTAATTTATCACGGCGGCGGGCCATTCGCGCGCTTTCCTGCCCCGTCCCGTCTGGACAGCGCCCGCCCGCGCAGACAGTGTCGTTGCCATTCTGCAATTGGTGGGGCGGCATGGCGGTTCTGCGCGGTATTCTGGGGCTGGCCTGCCTGATCGGCCTGGCAATCCTGTTTTCGACCGACCGCCGGAGCATCCGGCCCCGGATCGTCCTGGCCGCCGTGGCGATGCAGGTGGCGCTCGGCGGGCTGGTCCTGTTCGTGCCGCCGGGGCGCCGGGCGCTCCATGCCGTGTCCGACGGGGTCAACCTGGTGCTCGGCTACGGCGCGGAGGGCATCCGGTTTTTGTTCGGCGGCCTGGTCGATCCGCGCATGCTCACCCTGTTCCCGGACGACGGCTTCATCTTCGCGTTCCGCATCCTGCCGCAGATCGTCTATATCTCGGCGCTGATCGCCATCCTGTACCATTACGGCGTCATGCAGCGCACGGCCCGAATCCTGGGCGGCCTGGTCCGCGCGGCGCTCGGCACCACGACGATCGAATCCTTCTCCGCCGTCACCACCATCTTCCTGGGACAGAGCGAGATGCCGGTCGCCATCCGGCCCTATGTCCCGCTGCTGACCAGGGGCGAGCTGTTCGCGGTGATGTCCAGCGGCACGGCCTCGGTCGCCGGCTCGGTGCTCGCGGGCTATGCCGGCCTGGGCGTGCCGATGGAATATCTGCTGGCGGCCTCGGTGATGGCGATCCCCGGCGGCCTGCTCTTCGCCAAGATCATCATGCCCTCGGACGAGGAAACCCGCATCACCCGCCTGGACCTGGATTTCGGCCACGAACGTCCCGCCAACATGTTCGAGGCCATCGCCGTGGGCGCGTCCAGCGGCGTGGCCGTCGCGGTGGCGGTGGGCAGCATGCTGATCGCCTTCATCGGCCTGATCGCCCTGGCCAACGGGCTGACCCATGGAATGGGCACCTGGTTCGGGGTGGCCGATCTGTCGCTCGAACGTATTTTCGGCGTGGTCTTCGCCCCGCTGGCCTGGCTGGTCGGCGTGCCCTGGCATGCCTGCGGCATCGTCGGCGCCATCATGGGCCAGAAGCTGATCTTCAACGAATTCGTGGCCTACGTCACTCTGTCGCCACTGTTTCACCAGGCCACGCTCGACGGGCGCACCCTGGCCATCGCCTCCTTCGCGCTATGCGGCTTTTCCAACCTCTCCTCGGTGGGCATCCTGATCGCCGCCTTCGGCAGCGTCGCCCCGGAACGCCGGTCCGAAATCGCCCGGATCGGCCTGCGCGCGGTCCTTGCCGGCTCGCTGTCCAACTTCGCCAGCGCCACGATCGCCGGCATGTTCGTGGGGTAGCCCCCCTGTTCCCCGCCGACCTGTTCCGTGCCGGCCTATTCCGTGCCGACCGGCCGGCTCAGCAGCCTGTCCCGCGCCTCCGCCATGCCGATATCCCCGGCCAGCAGCAGCGACACCGTCTCGATCACCGGCACGGCGATATCGTGCCGGCGCGCCAGCGCCAGGATCGCGGGCGCGGTGCTCACCCCCTCGGCCACCGTCGTGCGGTGGCGCAGGATCGTCTCCAGGCTCTCACCCTGTCCCAGCGCCAGGCCCAGGCTGAAATTGCGCGACGACGCCCCGGTGCAGGTCAGGATCAGGTCCCCGACCCCCGCCAGGCCGGACAGGGTCGCGGCCCGGCCGCCCAGGCCCTGCGACAGCCGCCCCAGCTCGGCCAATCCGCGGGTGATCAGCGACGCCCGGGCATTCTCGCCCAGCCC
>NZ_JABXXP010000258.1 GCF_013376155.1 Nguyenibacter vanlangensis | reverse complement strand
GGTCACGGCCTTCGTCGTGCCCGGCAAGGTCCCGCTCTATGCCGAATCCGGCCCCGACCCCGCCGCGATCGTCGAGAACGGCGAGACGATCGGCCTGGCGATTTCGGACGGCACGCGCCAGGCCCTGTTCATCCCCGGCTGCGCCCGGATGACCGACAGCCTGCGCGCACGCCTGCGCGGCGCCGACCTGGTCTTCTTCGACGGCACGCTCTGGACCGACGATGAAATGCTGCGCGCCGGCGTGGGCCAGAAGACCGGGCGGCGCATGGGCCATATGTCGGTCAGCGGCCCGGACGGCACGATCGCCGCCTTCGCCGCACTGGACGTCCGGCGCAAGATCCTGATTCACATCAACAATACCAACCCCATCCTGCTCGACGACAGCGCCGAGCACCAGGCCGCCCGCGATGCGGGGTGGGACATCGCCTTCGACGGCATGAGGATCCAGGCATGAGCACGCCGCCCCTTTCCCCCGACGGGCTCGAGGCCGCGCTGCGCGCCATCGGCGCCGAACGCTATCACAACCTGCATCCGTTCCATCGCGCGCTGCATGACGGCCGGCTGACCCGGGGGCAGGTGCAGGCCTGGGCGCTGAACCGCTATTACTACCAGTGCCGGATTCCGGCCAAGGACGCGACCCTGCTGGCCCGCCTGCCGACGGCGGAGCTGCGCCGCGAATGGCGCCGCCGCCTGGTCGATCACGACGGCGACGCGCCCGATACGGGCGGGGTCGCGCGCTGGCTGAAACTGACCGACGGGCTGGGGCTGGACCGCGCCTATGTCGAATCCCTGCACGGCTTGCTGCCGGCCACCCGCTTCGCGGTCGACGCCTATGTCCATTTCGTGCGCGATCGCTCGATCCTGGAAGCCATCGCCTCGTCCCTGACCGAACTTTTCTCGCCGACCATCATCGGCGAACGCGTCTCGGGCATGCTGCGCCATTATGATTTCGTCACCCCCGACACCCTTGCCTATTTCCAGCCGCGCCTGACCCAGGCCCCGCGCGATTCCGATTTCGCCCTGGCCTATGTGCGCGACCATGCGCGCACCGCCGAACAGCAGCAGGCGGTGATGGACGCGCTGCGTTTCAAATGCGACGTGCTGTGGTCGATGCTGGACGCGCTGGACTATGCCTATGTCGCGCCCGGCCGCATCCCGCCCGGCGCCTTCCGTCCCGACCCCGCATGACCGGCGACCCGCGTCCCGCGCCGTCCGAGGCCGATATCGTCCGCTTCCTGCGCGGCACGCGGCTGCAGCACGACCGGGTGCGCGACCAGTGGGTGATCCAGGCGCCCGAACGCGCCTTCATTGCCGATCCGGTCGCGGCCGAAATCCTGCGCCTGGTGGACGGGCAACGCCCGGTCGGCGCCATCATCGACCTGCTGGCCGCCCGCTTCGACGCGCCCCGCCCGGTCATTGCCCGGGACGTGCTGGCCATGATCGCCGACCTCGCGGCCCGCCAGGTCCTGACGGCATGACGACCGCCCCGCCGCCGATGAGCCTGCTGGCCGAGCTGACGCATCGCTGTCCGCTGCAATGCCCGTACTGCTCCAACCCCCTGGCGCTGGACGGGCGCGAGCGGGAACTGACCGCAGCCGAATGGACCGGCATCCTCGACCAGGCGGCCGAACTGGGCGTGCTGCAGGTGCATTTCTCGGGCGGCGAGCCGATGGCCCGGCCCGACCTGCCCGATCTGGTACGCCACGCGGCGGGACGGGGGCTGTACACCAACCTGATCACCTCGGGCGTGCTGCTGACCGAAACCAGCTTCCGCGCCCTGGCCGATGCGGGGCTGGACCATGTCCAGCTCTCTTTCCAGGACGTCGATACGGCCTCCGCCGAACGGATCGGCGGCATGGCCGGCGCGCAGGAGCGCAAGCTGGCGGCCGCCCGCATCGTCGTGGCCGACGGCATGCCGCTGACGCTGAATTTCGTCGTCCATCGCGCCAATATCGCGCGCATCCCGCACATGCTGGACCTGGCGCTGTCGCTGGGCGCGCGGCGGGTGGAAATCGCCCACACGCAATATTACGGCTGGGGCCTGGCCAATCGCGCCGCCCTGCTGCCCAGCCGCGCCCAGCTCGAGGACGCGACCCGCGCCGTCGCGGAGGCGCGCGCCCGGCTGGGGACGGCGCTCGCCATCGACTACGTCACCCCCGATTATTACGCCGACCAGCCCAAGCCCTGCATGGGCGGCTGGGGACGCCGCTTCGTGAATATCTCGCCCGCCGGCCATGTCCTGCCCTGCCACGCGGCCGAAACCGTGCCCGGCGTGCCCATGCCCGACATCCGTACCGCCGGCCTGGCCGAGATCTGGCAAAATGCCCCGCTCTTCCGGCTGTTCCGCGGCACGGACTGGATGCCCGAACCCTGCCGCGGCTGCGACCTGCGCGAACAGGATTGGGGCGGCTGCCGCTGCCAGGCGCTTGCCCTGCTGGGCGATGCCGGCGCCACCGACCCGGTCTGCACCCGATCGCCCCACCATGGCCGCATCGCCGCGATCCTGGACAGCCTGCCGGACGATCCGCCCGGCTATATTTATCGCCGGTACGGAAATTCACCGCAATGAGCGGGTGCCTTTGCGTTCTTTTTTGAAAAAAGAACCAAAAAACTTTTGTACGTCGGGAGTTATGTGCCGGCGCGCGCGAAACTCCTCAGGCCACCCGCGGCAGGCTGACGACGAACCGCGCGCCGGTCACCTGGCCATCGGGGCCGATGCGGTTTTCCGCGCGTATCGTGCCTTTCAGGGTCTCGACGATCTGCCGGCTGATCGACAGGCCCAGCCCCGAATGCTGGCCGAAATTCTCGCTGGTCGGCCGCTCGGAATAGAAACGGTCGAAGATGCTGTTCAGCTTTCCGGGCGGAATGCCCGGCCCTTCGTCCGTCACCGCGATCTCGACCATCCCGCCGGCGGCCGGCACCGCGCTCAGCACGATGCGCCCGTCGGGCGGCGAGAACGAGATCGCATTGCCGATCAGGTTGCGCAGCACCTGCACCAGCCGGTCCTCGACCGCCATCACCGCCAGCCGGCGCTCGGCCGTATCCCCGCTGCTGGCCACGCTCAGCACCGGCTGGCCCGGCTGGCGCGTCGCCTGGTGGATCTCGGCCAGCACCGACAGCATCGGCACCACCGCCACCGGCTCGGTACGCGCGCGCGACAATTCCGCGTCCACCCGGCTGGCATCGGAAATATCGGTGATCAGCCGGTCCAGCCGCCGCACGTCCTCGTTGATGATCGACAGCAGCCGCCGCTGGCGGTTCAGATCCTCGATCCGCAGCAGCGTCTCGATCGCCGAGCGGATCGACGAGAGCGGGTTCTTGATCTCGTGGCTGACATCGGCGGCGAACCGCTCGATCGCGTCCATCCGCGCCCACAGCGCCCGGGCGCTGTCCTGCAGCGCCCGCGCCACCTCGCCGATCTCGTCCCGGCGGGCCAGCAGACGCACCGGCACCGGATCCGACCGGCCGGTACTCTCGCGCATCACATGGGCCGACGCGGTCAGCCGCAGCAGCGGACGCGCGATCGTCAGCGACAGGTACCACGACAGCAGCACCGTCACGGCCAGCGCCACCAGGAACAGCGACAGGATCGACGAGCGCACGGCGAACAGGGACCGGTCCACGTTGCCGGCCTGCCGCGTCAACTGGATGATGCCGATCGTCTGGCCCTCATGCATCACCGGCTCGGCCACCGTGACGATCAGGTGCCGGCGCGCGGTCCGGCGGATATAGGGGGGCATTTCCGGCCGCGCGGCGCCGTCCACCCCGGTCATCGGCTGCACGCTGGGGTCGGTATCCGGCGTGTCCAGGGTCACGATCCGCCCGCCCGACAGGATCGGCAGCAGGGACAGCAGCCGGTCATAGAACCGTTCGGCCAGCCCCAGCTTGGCCCCGGCCGCCGCCCGGGGCGTGCGATCATCGCCGTCGTCGGC
>NZ_JABXXP010000257.1 GCF_013376155.1 Nguyenibacter vanlangensis | reverse complement strand
GGCGACGCCCCGCCCGGCACGATGCGCCGAATGGCGATGCACGGGATTCGCCGCCGCCCAGGCAACCTGCAACAAGGCAACCGGCAACAGGGCGGCCGGCAGGAAGGCCGCCGCCAGCAAGCCCGGACGGATCAGTATCCGTGCTTCTCGACCAGCAGGGACTGCCCGGTCATGGCGTCCGGCTTCGGCAGGCCCATCAGCGCCAGCAGGGTGGGGGCGATATCCGCCAGCCGCCCGTCGTGCAGTTCCGCCTCGCGCACGCCGCTCAGCACTACCGGCACCACGTTCAGCGTGTGGGCGGTGTGCGGGCCGCCGGTCTCGGGGTCGAACATCATCTCGGCATTGCCATGGTCCGCCGTAACCAGCAGCGCCCCGCGCTGGCGATGCACCGCCTCCACCAGCCGCTTCAGCCCCCGGTCCACCGCCTCGACGGCCTTCACCGCGGCGCCGAACACGCCGGTATGGCCCACCATGTCGGCATTGGCGTAATTCAGGACGATCAGGTCGTACGCGCCGCTCTCGATCGCCGCGACCGCCTTCTCGGTCAGTTCCGGCGCCGACATTTCCGGCTTCAGGTCATAGGTCGCCACTTTCGGCGACGGCACCATGATCCGGTCTTCGCCCGGAAGCTGCGCCTCCTTGCCCCCGTTCAGGAAATAGGTGACGTGCGGATATTTCTCGGTCTCGGCCATGCGCAACTGGCGCAGCCCGGCCCGCGACACCACCTCGCCCAGCAGGTCGTCCAGCGATTGCGGCGGAAACAGCACGCCGATCAGCCGCGCCAGCGTGTCGCTATAGCGCGTCATGCCGACCGCCGAGGCGAAGCGCACCACGCGCTTGCGGGCAAATCCGGTAAAATCCGGCTCCAGCAGCGCATCCAGCAACTGGCGGATGCGATCGGCACGGAAATTGAAGGACAGGATCGCATCCCCGTCCTTCATCCCGGCATAGCCGTCCAGCACCGTCGGCGGCAAAAACTCGTCGGTCGTTCCCGCCTGGTACGCCGCCTCCAGCACCGCCAGCGGGTCGTCGCCGCGCGGCCCCTCGGCCGAGACGATCGCGTCGTATACCTTCTGGACCCGCTCCCAGCGCTTGTCGCGGTCCATGGCGAAATAACGGCCGGAAATCGTCGCCAGGCTCACCCCGTCCGGCAGCGCGGCGCGCAGTTTCGCGACATAATCGCGGCCCGCATGCGGCGGCGTGTCGCGCCCGTCGGTAAAGACGTGGAACGCCACCTTCACCCCGGCCTCGGCCACGATCTTCGCCAGCGCCACCGCATGGTCCTGGTGGGAATGCACGCCCCCGGGCGATACCAGCCCCATCAGGTGGCAGGTCCCGCCGCTCTGCTTCAGGGCGGCGATCTGCGCGGCCAGTGCCGGATTGGCCGCCAGGCTGCCGTCGCGAATGGCCGCGAAGATGCGCGGCAGTTCCTGCATCACCACCCGGCCGGCGCCGATATTCAGGTGCCCGACCTCGGAATTGCCCATCTGCCCGTCCGGCAGGCCGACATCCGCGCCGCAGGTCTTCAGGAACGCCCGCGGCCCTTCCTGCCACAGCCGGTCGAATGCCGGGGTCGCCGCCGCGCGCACGGCATTGTCCGACGGGTCCTCGCGCCAGCCGAATCCGTCCAGGATGACCAGCATGACGGGGCGCCGGGGAAGGGGAAAAGTCTGCTCGGACATGGATGTTCTCTCCCGTGATTTTGGCGCATGATGACACCAAATAACTGGCTTGCGAATGTCTCGCCGACCGAAAGATGCCGACCCGCCAGCCGGCGGCAGCCATCCGCCAGCCGGCGGCAGCCATCCGCCAGCCCGGCGGCAGCCATCTGATGGAGAATGCAGGATGACCGGAAAGACCGCCCCTCTCTGCGGCACGCTCACGCCCGAACAAATCCGGGTGATGCACGGGCATGGGACCGAACGCCCGGGCTCCAGCCCGCTGAATTTCGAAAAGCGCACCGGCCTGTATCGCTGCGCCGCCTGCAACGCGCCGCTCTTCCGCTCGGAAACCAAGTATGAAAGCGGCAGCGGCTGGCCGTCCTATTACGATGCCCTGCCCGGCGCGGTGGAAACCCAGACCGACACCAGCCACGGCATGACCCGGCTCGAAGTCCATTGCGCGTCCTGCAAGGGCCATCTGGGCCACATCTTCCCCGACGGCCCGCGCCCGACCGGGCAGCGCTACTGCATCAACGGGGTCGCGCTGGATTTCGTGCCCGACCCGGCCTGATCCGGCGCGCGCCTCCGGTCTTCCCCCGCGCGACATCTGCTTTTAGTAAGGGCCCCATGACCGCACACAGCAACGCGCCTCCCTCGGCCGCCGCTCCCTCGGCCCCCTCGGTGGTCGTGCTCGACCACCCGCTGGTCCAGCACAAGCTCACCCGCCTGCGCCAGGCCACGACCTCGACCGCCGGCTTCCGCCGCCTGACGCGCGAACTCAGCCTGCTGATGGCCTACGAGGCCACGCGCGACCTGCCGCTCGAAACGGTGGACATCGACACGCCGCTGGAACGCACCCAGGGCCATCTCCTGTCGGGCAAGAAGCTCTGCCTGGTGTCGATCCTGCGCGCCGGCAACGGCATCCTGGACGGCATGCTCGACCTGGTGCCGGCGGCGCGCGTCGGCCATATCGGCCTGTTCCGCGATCCGACGACGCTGGAACCGATCGAATACTACATGAAACTGCCCGACGATATCGGCGAGCGCGTCTGCATCGTCGTCGATCCGATGCTGGCCACCGGCCACAGCGCGGCGGCGGCCATCGACCGGCTGAAGACGGCCGGGGCGCGGCAGATCGTCTTCGTGTGCCTGCTCGCCGCGCCCGAAGGCGTCGCCCATCTCGCCGCCGCCCATCCGGACGTCAAGATCGTCACCTGCGCGATCGATCGCGAACTGGACGATCACGGCTATATCCGCCCGGGCCTGGGCGACGCCGGCGATCGTCTGTTCGGCACCAAATAGTCCGCCCCCGCCTTTCCCAGGCAGGCCATTCCCTGGCAACCCACCGCGCGGCACATCGTTCTTCCCCCAGGACAAGGAGAAGAACAATGTCCGGACATACCTACAAGGTCGTCGAACTGGTCGGCTCGTCCCCCGAATCGATCGAGGCCGCGATCGCGGGCGGCCTGGCCCGCGCGGCCGACAGCCTGCACGCCATCCGCTGGTTCGAGGTCATCAGCACGCGCGGCCACGTCGTCGACGGCCGCGTCAGCCACTACCAGGTCACGCTCAAGGTCGGATTCACCCTCGACGAACACCACGCCGCCTGACGACCGGCGCCGGAGGGCGGCGGGGACCGCAAGGCCCCGCCCCCCCTTAAACCCGCCGCACGATATAGGTCTTGGCCAGTTCGCCCATGATCTCCTGTGCGTGCACCGGGTCGCGCGCCTCGATCATCACTTCCAGTTCCGCCGCCTGCACGCTCGGCACGGTGAACAGCCGCTGGTGCGACACTTCCAGGATATTGCCCCCGGCATCGCCGATCGTGCGCGAAATATCGGCCAAAATGCCCGGCCGATCCGGAATCTCCATCTTCAGGCACAGCAGCCGCCCGTCGCGCAGCAGCGAGCGCAGCAGCGTATTGGCCAGGATGCGGCTGTCGATATTGCCCCCCGTCACCGGCAGCGCCACCCGCCTGCCGCGGAACAATTCCGGATAGGTCAGTATCGCCGCCAGCGCGCTGGCCCCGGCCCCCTCGCTGACCTGCTTGGCCCCTTCGGCCATCAGGGTGATCGCGTCCTCCACCGCGCGCTCCGGCACCACCAGCACGCGGCCGACATGCTCGCGGATGACCGACAGCGGCTTGCGCCCGATCTGCAGCACCGCGATGCCCTCGGCGATCGTGGCCCCGCCCGGCGGCATGATCTCGTCGCCCGGAAATGCGGACAGCGAGGAATAGCTCTCCACCTGCACGCCGATCACGTCCATCTCCGGCCGCAGCGCGCGCGCCACCACC
>NZ_JABXXP010000256.1 GCF_013376155.1 Nguyenibacter vanlangensis | reverse complement strand
GCACCTGCGGCCCGGCGCGCTGGTCGCCGCAACCTGGCCTTTGCCGGGCGAAATCGATCTGCGCGGCCTGTGCGCCGACCTGCATGCCGACGGCTATGGGGTGCTGCTGCCCGAAACCCTGCCGCGCGGCCATGCGCTGCGCTTCCGCCGCTGGCATCCCGGCACGCCGATGCATCCCGGCCGCTTCGGCACCCATTATCCGGACGGACCCGTCGCCCGGCCCGATTTCGTGTTCGTGCCCCTGCTCGGTTTCGACCGGCGCGGTTTCCGGCTGGGCTATGGGGGCGGCTATTACGACCGCACCCTGGCGGAACTCGGCGTCGGAACATGGGACGGATCGGGCGCCGAACCGGCAGGCCCCAGGGAGGCGGTGTCCAGGGGCACGGTATCCGGGGGCGCGGTGCCGGCGGCGGGATACGGCCTGGCGGCGCAGGAAGTGCCCGCCGTGCCCGTCGGCCCGCACGATATCCCCCTGCCGGTCATCGTGACCGAGCACGAAACGATCCGCTGCGGACGATAAAGCCGGCAAACCCGGCCGCGGCGATGGACGGGGATGCCGTTCGGGTCTACCCACCAGAGTCCAGCATATGGATGACGGAAAAAGGGGAAAGGCCGGGTGCGGATCTTGTTTCTGGGCGATATCGTCGGACGCGCGGGGCGCGAGGCGGTGATGGCATCCCTGCCGGGCCTGCGGCGCACCCTCCGGCTCGATCTGGTGGTGGTGAACGGCGAAAATGCCAGCCACGGTTTCGGCCTCTCCCCCGCCATCGCGCAGGACCTGTTCGCCGCGGGGGCCGATATCGTCACCCTGGGCAACCATGCCTGGGACCGCAAGGACCTGATCGGCCATATCGATGCCGAGCCCCGCATCATCCGTCCCGCCAATTACCCGCCCGGCACCCCCGGCCAGGGCAGCGCCCTGGTCACGCTGGTCGACGGACGCAAGGCGCTGGTGATTAACGTGATGGGCCGCCAGTTCATGGACGCCCTCGACGATCCCTTCCGCGCCGTGGCCGACATCCTCGCGCGCCATCGCCTGGGGGTCACGGTGCAGGCCGTGGTGGTCGACATCCATGCCGAGGCCTCCAGCGAGAAATGGGCCATGGGCCACGTGCTCGACGGGCGCGCCTCGCTGGTGGTGGGCACCCACACCCATACCCCCACCGCCGATCATCGCATCCTGCCCGGCGGCACGGCGTTCCAGACCGATGCCGGCATGTGCGGCGACTATGACAGCGTGATCGGCATGGGCAAGGACGCGGCCATCGCCCGCTTTCTGCGCCGCATGCCCGGCGAACGCCTGCAACCGGCCGAGGGCCAGGCCAGCCTGGCCGGCATCATGGTCGAGACCGATGACGCCACCGGCCTTGCCCGCCGCGTGGCGCCGCTGCGCATGGGCGGATTGCTGGCCCCGACCACGCCGGATTTTTAGAGCGGATTCCGTTCAGGCGGAATCGTTTGAACGGATAAGGATGCTCTATCCGGCCGGCTGCTCCGGGGGCAGGGGACGCGGCCGGCGGTGATCGTCTATGGCGACGAAGGTGAAGACCCCTTCCGTCACCTTGACGGTCTCGTGCGAATGGCGCGCCCGCCGCCAGGTCTCGACATGGATCGACATCGACGTGCGCCCCGTGCGGATGATGCGCGTATACAGGCTGACCTCGTCGCCGATCAGCACCGGCTGGTGCAGCACCACCTTGTCGATCGCCACCGTCACGCACCGCCCCGCCGCCCGCAGCGCCGCCGTGGTCCCCGCCGCCAGGTCCATCTGCGACATCAGCCAGCCGCCGAAAATATCCCCCGCGGCATTGGCATCCGCCGGCATCGCCACCACGCGGATCGTGGGGGGCACGGTCGGGCGTCCGGCCGCGGGCGCGGGGTCGTCAAGGGTGGCGGTGCTTGCAAAGGTCACGCGGGCAGGCTCCTGGCACGGCCCGAAGGCCGAAAACGCGGGTCAGCGGAAAGGCGGTTCGTCAAACCCGCGTAGCTTGCGCGAATGCAGCCGGTCCACCCCCTGCGCGCGCAGCAGCCGCATGGTCTCGATCCCCACCGTCAGGTGCTGCGCCACCCGCTCGCGATAGAACGCATTCGCCATGCCGCGCAATTTCAGCTCACCATGCAAGGGCTTATCCGACACGCACAGCAGCGTCCCATACGGCACCCGGAAGCGAAACCCGTTCGCCGCGATGGTCGCCGACTCCATGTCCACCGCGATGGATCGCGACATGTTTATCTGGGTGAACAGCGCATTCAGCCGCAATTCCCAGTTCCGGTTGTCGGTCGTCATCACCGTGCCGGTGCGCAGCCGCGTCTTCAGTTCCGAATCGCGCAGCCCCGTCACCTGCGCGGTGACTTCCTGCAACGCCACCTGCACCTCGGCGATCGGCGGCACCGGCACCCAGGGCGGCAGGTCGTCGTCCAGCACATGGTCGTCGCGGACATAGCCGTGGGCCAGCACGTAATCGCCCAGGCGCTGCGTGCGGCGCAGCCCGGCGCAATGCCCCACCATCAGCCAGCAATGCGGCCGCAGCACCGCCAGATGGTCGGTGATCGTCTTCGCGTTCGCCGGACCCACGCCGATATTGACCAGCGTGATCCCGTCCCCGTCCGGCCGGCACAGGTGATAGGCCGGCATCTGCGGCAGGCTGCCGGACATGTGCGGGGCCGGCGGGTCGCCCCGGCGATGGACCAGGTCGCCCGGCTCGACGAACCGGTCATATTCCTCCCCCCGGTCGACCTGCGCGCGCCCATATTCGCGGAACGCGTCGACATAGCGCTGGTAGTTGGTCAGCAGGATGAAGCGCTGCACGTGGCGGGGCGAGGTCCCGGTATAATGATGCAGCCGCGCCAGCGAGTAATCCGTCCGCTCGGCGGTGAACAGCGCCAGCGGCCGCGGCTCGCCCGGCTGCGGGATCAGCGCGCAATTGGCGATCAGGTCGTCGGTGGCGTGCAGGTCCGGCAGCGCGAAATGCCGCTGCAGCGCCCGCAGGTCGTCCTCGGTGATCGCGGTCACCGCCTCTTCCATCACATAGGGCAGCGGGATCGGCCGGCGCGACTTTCCCACCAGCACCGGCTGGCGGTAATGGCGCAGCAGGATGTCGATCTGCTCGCGCCAGTAATCGCGGAACAAAGCGGGCCGCGTCAGGGTGGTGCCGTAGAATCCCGGCTCCAGCACCACGTCGAAGGGCGGACGCGTCTCCTCGGGCGGCGGCGTCCGGTCGACCGGAAAGGCCAGGTAGGGATAGGTCGGTACGGCCTGCATGCCGCCCTGCCGGCCGGCGAAGGCCGCGCGCAGGGCATGCACCCCGGCCTCGTAGATCTCGCTGATCCGCTCCACCGCCTCGGCGGCATCGGTGAACGCCTCGAAATCCGTGCCCACCCGGTCGCGGATCGCCGCCATGTCCTCGGTCATGTGCCCCCTATCCGGCGCCCTGTCCCGGCGCCCCTCCTGGCCTGTCGTGCCGTCGTCCCGTCCGGACGGATCATCAACGCCGGATCAGGATATAGTTGATCGTCAGGTCGATATCGAAATGGTCGCCCGTCATGTCCGGCGGCACGGGCGGCAGTTCGGCGCCATGGAACATGCCGGTGGTGGCGGCATCCAGGTAGTACGACCCGGACTGCCCGGTCAGCCGCACCGCCTTCACCCGCCCGCTGCGATCCAGCACCACATGGACCGAGGACGGACCCTCCTCCCCGGCACGGGCCGCTTCCTCGGGGTAGTACATGTGGGCGCGGATCCAGCGATCGATCTCTTCGCCGTAATCCTCGCTCACCCCGCGGATCTGGGTCTGGGTGGAATAGGGCGCGTTCAGTTGCCCGTTGCGTACCATCGGCCCGACCGACAGGTCGATCGGACTGCCCGACCCGCCGGCCCGGCCGCGCCGCTGGCGCACCGGCCCGGGCGACGGGGCAAAGGACAAATCCATCGGCGAATCGAACGGCGAGGGCGCATGCGTCGGCGTCCGCG
>NZ_JABXXP010000255.1 GCF_013376155.1 Nguyenibacter vanlangensis | reverse complement strand
ATGGCGCCCGCGCCCGGCGGATGGGGCCAGGCCGCCCCGGAAACGTGGCGGCCCCGGGGCGCGTTTCGAAGCTGCTGGAGAGTGCATGACCGCCCCGATCCCGGACACGAAGCTGGTCCTTGCCCTGCCGAAGGGGCGCATCCTGAAGGCCGCGTCCCCGCTGCTGGCCGGCGCCGGCATCCTGCCGGCCGCCGACTGCCTGGACGAGGGCAGCCGCCGGCTGCGCTTTCCGACCAACGACCCGATGCTGGACGTGGTGCGGGTGCGGTCGTTCGACGTCGCGACCTTCGTCGCCTTCGGCGGCGCGCAACTGGGGATCTGCGGCGCCGACGTGCTGATGGAATTCGATTACCCCCAGATCATGCGGGGCCTGGAGCGGATCATCCATCCGATGGTGCGGCAGGAGCGCATGCGGTTTCTGGCGCGGGCCAGGCGGCGCGGCCGGTCCTGGGCGGTGCTGGATATTCCGCTGCTGTTCGAGACCGGGGGCGATCGGGCCTGCGACCGGGTGGCGGTGGTGTCGGCACCCCGGGATGTGCAGATCAGCCGGATCGCCAGGCGGCGCCACGTTTCGGCCGACCAGGCGGCGGCGCTGATCGCCCGGCAGATGCCGGATCGCGAAAAGCGGCGGCGGGCGGATGATGTCATCCTGACCGGCCTGTCGCGCGGGGATACGGTGCGGCGCGTGCGGCGGCTGGTCGCCCGCCTGCGCGCGGCGGAGAGGAAGAGATGAAGCGTTCGATCCTGTTTGATACGGAAACGACCGGACTGGACCCCGCGAACGGGGACCGGGTGATCGAAATCGCCGCGCTGGAGCTGATCGACGACCTGCCGACCGGGCAGCATTACCATGTGCTGGTCCATCCCGACCGGGACATCCCCGAGGAAGCGTCGCGGGTGCATGGCTTTACACTGGCCGACCTGGAGGGCAAGCCGCGCTTTCACGAGGTCGCGGCTTCATTCCTGGACTTCATCGGCCAGGACGACATGATCGCCCATAACGCGCGCTTCGATTTCGGCTTTCTGAACGCCGAGCTGCAGCGCGCGGGCCTGCCCGTCCTGGCGCTGGAGCGGATGGTCGATACGCTGGATATCGCGCGCGAGCGGTTTCCGGGCCTGCCGAACAGCCTGGATGCGCTGTGCCGCCGCTTTTCCATCGACCTGTCGGCACGCACCACCCACAACGCGCTGCTGGACTGCCGGCTGCTGGCCGACGTCTATCTGGAACTGAGGGGCGGCCGGCAGCGCGGGCTGGGGCTGACGGTCGAGGATGGCGGCGCGGTTCAGGCGACGTACAGCTATGCCGGGGCCGCGGCGCGCGTGCCCCGCCCGATCGTGCCGAGCGAGGCGGAACTGGCGGCGCACGCGCGTTTCCTGGAGAAGATCAAGGACCCGATCTGGTCGGCGTGAACGGGCCAGGGGGCGGCCACGGGGCCGGTGGGACACGGCGGTCTTGGCGCTTGCGTTTCCAATGGCCTATGGTCGTACCATGACGGGGCGCGGCGCCATGGCAGACCGGGAAGAGAGCATTGTCCGCTGACGAGATCGTGGATCCGGCCGATGCACGGTCGGACCAAATGCGGCGTGTCCTGCTGCAGGTCGGCGTGCCCATCCTGGGCGTGGCGCTGGTCATCGCGGTTATTGCCGCGATCGGGGTGCATTCCTATCGCGTCATCCGTGACGGCGCGCTGTCGCTGACTCACGACCTGCTGGTCAGCCAGCAGGATTACATCGCGCAGGAAGTCGGGGATTATCTTTCGCCCGCGTCCGCCGGGACGGTGATCGCCCGCGACCTGCTGGAACATGGCGCCCAGGATGTGACCGGCAGGATCTTCAATTCCTATGGCGGCAGCATGCTGCGCCACGTGCCGCAGATCCATTCCTTCTACCTGGCCGACGCGGATGGGCATTTCGCGCTGGTCGAGCGCGATCCCAAGGGGCAGGGGCTGGAAACCACGGAACTGACGGGACTGGGGGCCGGCGCGCAGTTCGTGCATCAGTTCCGTGACGCGCAGGACCGGCCGCTGCGCACCGAGAGCAACCCGACCGGCGGCTTCGACCCGCGGACGCGCCCGTGGTATCGGGGCGCGGTGCGGTCGGGGCAGCTTTACTGGTCCGACCCCTATCTGATTGCGCAGACCGGCCAACTGATCATCACGGCTTCGATCGCATTCCAGACCCTGGACGGGCGGCATTATGTCTTCGCGGTCAATCTGTCGCTGAACGAACTGACCAATTTCCTGGATTCGCTGAAGATCGGACAGAGCGGGCACGCGCTGATCCTGGACCAGGACGGGCACCTGCTGGCGGGCCGCCATATGGTGGACGTGGCCAAGAAGGCCGGCTGGGACCCGGCGAAGATGGTGCTCGACCCCGGGACCTATCCGATCCTGGCGCAGGCTTTCGACGTATATCGCGTGGAAGGATACGGGCCGCATACGGTCCGAAGCGGCAAGCGCAACTTCATTTCCATTGCCGCCCCCCTGCCGGTGACCGCGCGGAAATGGGTGCTGCTGCTGGTTGCGCCCGAGAGCGATTTCGCGAATTTCGCCCTCGCCGACGGGCGGCAGAACCTGGTGTTCTCGCTGCTGATCGTGGCGCTGGCCGGCGTGCTGGGGATATTGCTGTTCCGCCAGGGGCGGCGCGGCGACCGGCTGGCGGAACAGCTTGAGCAGGCGCGTGCCGCGTCGGGACGCGAGAGCCAGGCGCTGCAGGCGGTGGCCGGCTATCCCAACCTGTTCGACCCGACGGACGACGCGCTGATCCTGACCCATGGCATGGCCGAACTGTCGCACGCGCGACGGGTGGCGATCTGGCGGCTGATGCATGACGGAGGGACGCTGCTGTGCGTCGATTCCTACGATTCGCGGCAGGATGCGCATTCCGGCGGGTTCGAACTGTCGCGGAGCCAGCTTGAATCCTTCTTCGACGCCGTGGCGCATGGCGATGCGATCCACGTCGCCGATGCGGCGGCGGATGCGCGCACCGCCAGTTTCCACCTGCTGTTCATGCGGGCCTTCGGCAGCCGCGGGCTGTCGCTGGTGCCGGTGCAGGGGGCGTCGGGACCGGTCGGGGTGATCACGCTGGAGGACGCGCCGCGTGCCGTCGCCGCATCGCATTTCATCGCCATGAGTGCCGGGATCGTGGCCGCGCGTTTTTCGGCGCAGCGTTATGACGCCGTGGCGGCGGCGGCCGCCGAGCTGGCATCCGGCGAACGGGCCGGCGGACCGTCCGCCGAGGAAGCGGATCATGCATTCGGCAGCGGCTTCCTGGTCCCGCCGGGCGGCGCTGTTCCGGTGGAGGGGGAGGCCATGCCGGCCGGGCTGTTCCCGGCGGTGGCGGTCATGGTCATCACGTTTTCGGACCTGATCGTGTCGGCGCGCGCCGATCCGGCGAAAATGATGGCGCTGGTCGAGACGCTGGCGGTGCGCCTGCAGGACGTCGCGCATCGCTGCGGCCTGTACGCGATCAAGATGCTGGGCCACCGGCTGGTCTGCGTCGCCGGCTGCAGCCGGACGCCCGATCCGGGGGCCGCGGAGCGGATGGCCAACGCCGCCCTGGCGATGCGCGAGGCCGCGTTGTCGGTCCTGGCCGAGGCGGACCTGGAGCCCGTGTTCCGCATGGGGATCGATGTCGGACCGGTCTTCGGCGGATTGCTGGGGCAGGAGCCACGGGCCTTCAACATCTGGGGCGATGCCATCGGCATGGCCGAAATGATGGCCTACGGTGCGCCGGAAATCGGCACGATCCAGGTGACCGAGACGGTCTATCACCTGCTGCGGCAGCGTTTCCTGTTTCGTGAGCGCGGCAGTTTCTTCATGCCGCAGGCGGGGGTTACGCGCACCTATGTCCTGGCGGGGCGCCGATGAGCGAAAGAGTGGGGAGCGAAAGGGCGGGGAGCGACGGGGCGGGGAGCATAAGGGCGGGGGCGCCGCCTGGGCCCTGGAGGGCGCGACTGGCCGCGCTGCCGGG
>NZ_JABXXP010000254.1 GCF_013376155.1 Nguyenibacter vanlangensis | reverse complement strand
GACGTGCAGGGCGACGCCGCCCTGTGCCGCTCGATCCAGCTTGTGGCCGATGAAGCGGGGCTGAAGGACCTGTCTGCGCAGTTGGCGGGCCTGCTGGCGACCCGGGACGGGACGCGGCCCGCCCAGCCATCCCGCTTCCCCACCCCGACCTTGTCGCCGCGCCATGGCTTCAAGGTCGATCCGGCGCTGGTCTATGCCCTGACGCGGCTGGAATCGAATTTCGACGCCGGCGCGATTTCGGGCGCGGGCGCGCATGGCCTGATGCAGATCATGCCCGTCACCGCCGGCTTCGTGACCGGCAGCGCCGGACGCTATGCCGCCTTCCCCGCCCTGCTGCACAATGCGGCGGTGAATCTCGAGATCGGACAGCTCTATGTCCTCTACCTGGCGCACCTGACCGAACAGCGCGGCGATGTCCACCACGTGCCGGGCGGCGACCTGGTGCGGATGCTGGCCAGCTACAATGCCGGCCCGACGGCGATCGCCCGCCAGGACGCGGCCAATGATTGCGGGGACGACCCGCTGCTGTTCATCGAAAGCCTGCCCAGCACCGAAACACGGGACTACGTCCACCGGGCGCTGACCTATCTGTGGATCTATGCCGACCGGCTGGGCATGCCCACCCCGTCGCTGGAAGCCCTGGCCCGCGACGAATGGCCGTCCTTCGCAGCCGAGCGCGACCTGGCCGGGCACCGTTTCCACACGGTGCACTGATCGGCGTACAGAGGGAAAGGAAGCCCCCAGCCGGCGGCCCTTCAGTTTTCGGCGAAGGCCTGCCGGCTGGCCCTGACCCGCATCACCCGGCGCTGGTCCATCTCCTGGACCTCGAACAGCCAGCCGGAGAACACCACCTTGTCCCCCGCCGCCGGCACCCGGCGCAGCAGCGCCAGGATCAGCCCGCCCAGCGTGTGATAACTGCCTTCGTCGGGCAGGTCGGCCAGGCCCAGCCGGTCCTTCAGTTCGTCGACCGGCATGAACCCGTCCAGGACCAGCACGTCGTCCGGCGCCAGATGGGCGCTGGGCGCCCCCCCGGCCTCGTGATGCTCGCCGACGATGGCCTCGAACAGGTCCGAGGCGGTGACCACGCCTTCGAACGAGCCGTACTCGTCCAGGACCAGGGCCATGCCCGCGGCGACGGTGCGCATCCGCTCCACCATATCGAAGGCGGAAATCGTATCGGGTACCACCACCGGCTTGCGCAGCCCGGCCTCGATCGAGACGGGACGCCCATCCAGCAGGCAATCCAGCATGTCCTTGGCCAGGATGATGCCGACCGGATTGTCCACTCCGCCGTCGCAGACCACGATACGGGTATAGGCGGTCTGGCGCAGCATGCGGCGCAGTTCCTCGCGGCTGGCCTTGCGCTCGATCCAGACCAGTTCGTTCCGCGGGGTCATGATCGCACGCACCGGCCGGTCCGCCAGGCGCAGCAGGCGCTCGATCATGTCACGCTCGGCCTGCTCCAGCACGCCGGACTGCGCGCCCTCGGCGATATAGGCTTTCAGTTCCTCCTCGGTCAGGGCCTCGCGCGTGGCCGACCCCACGCCCATCAGGCGCAGCACCAGGTTCGACGACCGGCCGAGCACCCAGACCGCCGGACGGACCAGCCGGGCAAGCCCTTCCAGCAGCAGCGACAGGCGCGCGGCGATGATCTCGGGATGGCGCAGCGCCAGTTGCTTCGGCACCAGTTCGCCCAGCACCAGCATCAGCGAGGTGATCGAGACCACGACGATGGCGATCGACAGTTCGGGGGCGAACGGGCGCAGCAGCGCGAACCCGCCCAGCCAGGGCGTCAGCCCGGCCTCGATCTGGGTGCCGCCATAGGTCCCCTCCAGGATCGAGACCAGGGTAATGCCGACCTGCACGGTGGGAAGGAAGCTCTGCGGGTCCTCGGCCAGGCGCTGGGCCCGCTGGGCGCCCTTGACGCCGTTGCGGTGCAGGATCCGCAACCGGGCGGGGCGGGCCGAGATCAGGGCCAGTTCCCCCATGGCGAAGACGCCGTTGAGAAGGACGAGAAGAACAATGACGACGAGCGGCGCGATCATGATGGCCGCATCCTAAAGCAGATCGCGATGCGGTGAAATCGCCTGGGCGACGTTGCGCGCCGGACGTCCGAGATGACGTCCGACACAAGAAGACGCCCGATATGAAAATGGCGGGGACACCCCCGCCATTCCCTTAACGCGATCGGATACCGCCAGCCGGATACCGGCCGGGGGGAGATCAGTCCGCGGCGTCCGCCGCGACCGGGGCGTCCACCACCGTGACGCGCGGCGGCTTGGCCGGCTTCTTCGCCGCGGCAAGCTCGGCCATGCGGGCCTCGACATGCTGGGTGAAGACGTATTCGGCCGGGCGCTGGTTGGCCAGCGAGATCTCGGGCGCCATCGGCTTCTCGGTCTCGGGCCCGAACAGGGCGACCTTGGCGATGTGCCAGGGGCGGCGCACGGCGTCCATCACGGCGGTGGATTCATAACCGGAATGGACCATGCAATCGGCGCATTTTTCGTAATTGCCCGTGCCGTAATCATCCCATTTGGTGTCGTCCATCAGTTCCTGGAACGTCTTGGCATAGCCCTCGCCCAGCAGGTAGCACGGACGCTGCCAGCCGAACACGTTCCGCAGCGGCTTGCCCCAGGGGGTGCAATGATATTGCTCGTTCCCCGCAAGGAAGTTCAGGAACAGCGGCGACTGCGTGAAGCGCCACTTCTTGCCCTTGCCCAGGCGGAAGATGTCGCGGAAAAGCTGCTTGGTCTTCTGGCGATTCAGGAAATGCGCCTGGTCCGGCGCGCGTTCGTAGGCATAGCCCGGCGCGGTCATGATGCCGTCGACACCCATCGCCATGACTTCGTCGAAGAAGGCGGCCACGCGCTTGGGATCGGCGCCGTCGAACAGGGTGCAGTTGATCGACACGCGGAAGCCGCGCGCCTTGGCCTTCTTGATCGCGGCGACGGCGCGTTCATAGACGCCGTCCTGGCAGACCGAAGCGTCGTGCATCACCTGGTCGCCGTCCAGATGCACGTCCCACGAGAAGAACGGCGACGGCTCGTAGTCGTCCATCTTCTTTTCCAGGAGAAGCGCGTTGGTGCAGAGATAGACATATCTCTTGCGCGCGATCAGGCCCCGGATGATCTCGGGCATTTCCTTGTGCAGCAGGGGCTCGCCGCCCGCGACGGCGACCACGGGCGCGCCGGCTTCGGTATCCGCGTCCAGGCATTCCTGCACGCTCATGCGCTGGTTCAGGATCTGCGCGGGATAGTCGATCTTGCCGCACCCGGCGCAGGCCAGATTGCACCTGAACAGCGGCTCGAGCATCAGCACGAGCGGATAGCGCTTCCGGCCGGTGATGTGCTGCCTGACGACGTAAGCACCCACCCTGACAGCCTGCATTAAAGGAACGGCCATGAAACCTCAGCTCCTGAACCGGCTGCGCGCCGGCCTTTTTCAAAACATGTGACCTTATTATGGACACGTTCGCACGGAGGATAACAAGTGCGGGCGGTCCAAGCCGTGCGCGAGACTCATATCGAGGTTGCGGACGAACGACGCGCCGCGATCCCGTTTCGGGGGGTATAGGACAATTCGGGGGCTTTACTCAATTCCCAACGCACGCACTGTGCCCTAATCACCACACCTTTCAGGGAGACTCTGTATTTGCTGCGGCTCCGGGAGTAAAAGCAAACCGCATCGGACCAGAAGGCGTTACGCGTATCCGGCTCGGTGACGTCGCAAACAGACCGGATCAGGAATCGCCCGCCCCCGGGCGGCAGCCTGGCAAACATAAAATGAGCGTAAACGTCATGGATCAGCCGACCCCCCAACAGCCCGCCGGCACGGCCGGATTCGGAGCCGGCCGTACCGGGCCCGGCGGCGAGCCGACGCGCGGGCGCTTTCCGCTTTTGGACCGGGTTTCGTATCCGGCGGACCTGCGCAACCTGTCGATCGAGCAATTGAGGCAGTTGGCGGAGGAATTGCGGGCCGAGACG
>NZ_JABXXP010000253.1 GCF_013376155.1 Nguyenibacter vanlangensis | reverse complement strand
CGCCCCGCCCCGGCCGTCACGCCATTCCCCGACATCACGCCACGCTCAGCCCTGGGACTGCCCCTGCGTAGCGGGGCCGGCGGCGGAAAGGGCCGCCGGCACGACCGGCGGCCAGAAAGCCTGCGCGATCTCGTTCTGCACAAGCTGCAGTTCGCGCTGCACCCAGTCCAGAAATTCGTGCAGCCCGCGCAGGATGATGTCCTTGATCGTCTGCTCGGCCAGCGTGGCGCGCAGCTCCTCAACCCGCTCGGCCACCGCATAGCCGTTCTTCAGCCCGTAATCGGTCCGCAGATGGCCGATCGCCCAGTGCAGTTGCCGCAGGCTGGTCGAAAGCGAACGGGGAAATCCGTCATTCTTCAGCAGGAACCCCGCGACATTGGCAGGCGTCATGTCCCCGGGCAGCAGGGTGCGGCGAAAGGCGTGATAGGCAGCGGCCGAGCGCAGCACCGCGGCCCATTGGCCGAGATCCAGCTCCGACCCCACGCCGGCGACGCTGGGCAGCAAGGTATGATATTTGATGTCGATCAGCCGCGTGATCTGGTCGCCGCGCTCCAGGTTGCGGCCGATCAGATAGAACAGCCAGGCCTGGTCGCGATAGAACGTGCCCTCGGTAATCCCGTGATGGGTCTGGCAATCCTGCTTCAGCCGGGCGCAGAGGCTGGAAAGATTGGCCGAGCGGATGTCGCTGGCGCCCAGCCCGCGAATCCAGTTGGTGAACACGTTCAGTTGCGTCCACATCTCCGTCGAGATCAGCGGCCGCAGCGACCGGGCATTCTCCCGCGCCGCATGGGCGATCGAGACGATGGAGTTCGGATTCTCGCGGTCGGTGACATAGAATCCGACGACGTTCTCCTCCGACGCCGTGTCGTGGCGGGCGAAAAACCGCTCCTCGTCCGCGTTGATCTGGATGATCGACAGCCAGCCGCTGACCGTGCTGCGCGTGCGCACGAAGGTTTCCGTCACGTCGATCAGGCGGGCCAGGTTCTCGATCCGCTCCATGTAGCGCGCCAGCCAGATCGTGCATTCGGCATAGCGCGACAGCAGGTTGGGCATCGCGCCGCCCGGCGACGCATCGACGATGATTTGGCTCATGACGCCAGCACCCACGTATCCTTCGACCCGCCGCCCTGCGAGGAATTGACCACCAGCGACCCCTTGCGCAGCGCCACCCGCGACAGCCCGCCCGGCAGCACCCAGGTCGAACGCCCCGTCACGGCGAAGGGGCGCAGATCGACGTGCCGCGCCTCGACGCCCGCCTCGCACAGCGTCGGACAGACCGACAGGTCGATCACCGGCTGGCTGATATAGTTCGATGGATCGGCGATCAGCTTGGCGCGGAATTCCTCGATCTCCAGCGCGCTGGCATGCGGACCGATGATCAGCCCATAGCCGCCGGATTCACCCACCGGCTTGACGACCAGCCGCTCCAGGTTGGCCAGCGTATAGGCCAGCCCGTCCGCCTCGGCGCAGATATGGGTCTCGACATTCGACAGGATCGGCTCTTCCGACAGGTAATAGCGGATGATGCGCGGCATGTAGGCATAGACCGCCTTGTCGTCCGCGACCCCGGTGCCCACCGCGTTGGCGATGGTGACGTTGCCGCGGCGATAGGCGTCGATCAGCCCGGGCACGCCCAGCATGCTGTCGGGATTGAAGACCGCGGGATCCAGAAAATCGTCGTTCAGCCGGCGATAGATCGAATGGACCGGCCGCAGCCCGGCGACCGTGCGCATGAAGACGCGGCCGTCCTCGACCACCAAGTCGCGCCCCTCGACCAGCGGCACGCCCATCTCGCGCGCCAGGAAGACATGCTCGAAATAGGCCGAATTATAGATGCCCGGCGACAGCAGTACCACCTGCGGGGCATCCACGCCCTGGGGCGCCACCTCGGCCAGCGCCTGGCGCAGCCGCGGCCCGTACTCGTCGACCGGCATCAGGTCCAGCCCGCTGGCCAGGTCCGGCATGCTGCGCAGCATCATGTGGCGGTTTTCGATGACGTAGGACACGCCCGACGGCGTGCGGGCATTGTCCTCCAGCACCAGGAACCGTCCCGCCCCGTCCCGCACCAGGTCGGTGCCGTTGATATGGACATAGACGCCGCCCGGAACGTCCAGCCCCTCCATTTCCGGCCGGTAATTGGCATTGCCCAGCACCAGTTCGGCCGGGATGATCCCGTCGCGCAGGATCCGGCGCTCGTGATAGATGTCCCACAGGAAATGATTGATCGCCGCGACCCGCTGCCGCACCCCGCGATCCACATGGTCCCACTCGGCCGCGGTCAGCACCCGCGGAATCAGGTCGAAGGGCAGGATCCGGTCGATGGCGTCCCGGTCGGAATAGACGGTAAAGGTGATGCCCAGGTTATACAGGTCGGCCTCGGCCGCCAGGGCCCGCTGGCGCAGTTCGCCCAGGCCGAAATGCGCCAGCCTCTCGCGGATCACCGCCACGCCGCCAAGGGGGCCGCCAAGGGAGGGGCCGCCAAAGGGGCCGTCAGGGGGGGGGCCGTCTGGTGGAGGGCCGTCAGGGGGGATGTCCCGGCGGTTCATCAATTCGCAGAAAAATTCCGGCGTGTCGTAGGAAACGAACAGGCCCGCCCCCGGCTGCGCGTTGCGCTCTGTCAGGTCGCTCATTGTCCCGTGCTCTCCCCGGCATGAGGGGAGATCAGGCGCGAAGGATTCATGTCCACCCACCTGCTGGTCCGATTTCCAGACAGCCAAGCAAGAAAACGGGTCGCCGCCAAGGGCCAATCGGCACGCTCTCGACAGTGCGATCATTTCGGAGTCGGATGATGTGAATTTTGGGTATTTCCCCTGTTCGCGGGCGGCCGAGCTGGTCTACCGTCACCGGACCGGAACAGGTCCGTCCGGAAGATCACTGACCAAGGTCGATGCATGACCCTGCATGTCGCGCTGACACATCGCACCCGCTACAGCTACGACCGTCCGGTCTCGCTCGGACCACAGACCATCCGGCTCCGCCCGGCGTCCCATGCCCGAACGCCCGTCCTGTCCTACGCGCTGCGGATCGAGCCGAAACCGCATTTCATCAACTGGATGCAGGATCCTTCGGGCAACTACCAGGCGCGGGTCGTCTTCCCCGAGCGGATCACCCATTTCGACGTCGCGGTCGATCTGGTCGCCGACATGGCGACGATCAACCCGTTCGATTTCTTCCTCGAACCCCAGGCCGAACAATGGCCCTTCGCCTATGACCCCGTGCTGGCCGGGGAACTGGCGCCGTACCGGGTCCGCGAGACGCCGGGGCCCCTGCTCGCGACCCTGCTGGAGGGGATCGACCGCACGCCCCGGCACACCGTCGACATGCTGGTCGCGCTGAACCAGCAGATCCAGCAGCGCATCGCCTATGTCGTGCGGATGGAACCGGGGGTCTGGACGCCCGAGGAAACGCTGGAACGCGCCTGCGGCTCCTGCCGCGACAGCGCCTGGCTGCTGGTACAGATCCTGCGCCACCTGGGCTTCGCCGCCCGATTCGTCTCGGGCTATCTGATCCAGCTCGTGGCGGACCAGAAGCCCGTGACCGGCCCCGAGGGCCCCAGCGCGGATTTCACCGACCTCCATGCCTGGGCCGAGGTCTATCTCCCCGGCGCCGGATGGATCGGCCTGGACGCCACGTCCGGCCTGCTGACCGGCGAGGGCCACATCCCGCTGGCCGCGACCCCCGAACCCGCCTCCGCCGCCCCGATCACCGGCCTGATCGAGCCATGCGAGACCGAATTCGATTTCACGATGTCGGTCACCCGCGTGCTCGAGACGCCGCGCACCACCCGCCCCTATGACGACGCGCAATGGCAGGCGATCCTCGCGGCCGGCCGCGCGATCGACGCGACGCTGCAGGCCGGGGATGTCGGCCTGACCATGGGGGGCGAGCCGACCTTCATCGCCGCCGCCGACATGGACGCGCCGGAATGGAACGTCGACGCGCTGGGCCCGACCAAGCGGGCCTATGCCGGGCGGCTGCTGCGCC
>NZ_JABXXP010000252.1 GCF_013376155.1 Nguyenibacter vanlangensis | reverse complement strand
GCCCCCGCCGCGGCGCCGGCCGATCCGGCCAAGCACCCGGGCGCCGTGACCAGCCCGATGGTCGGCGTGGCCTATCTGGCGCCCGATCCGGGCTCGCCCCCCTTCGTGACCGAGGGGCAGAGCGTCGCCGCCGGCCAGACCCTGATGCTGATCGAGGCGATGAAGACCTTCAACCAGATCAGGGCGCCCCGTGCCGGCACGCTGACCCGGCTGCTGGTCGCATCGGGCGATCCGGTCGAATTCGGCGAAGCCCTGGCCATCATCGAGTAATGTTCTCCAAGATCCTCATCGCCAATCGTGGCGAAATCGCCCTGCGGGTCCTGCGCGCGTGCCGCGAGCTGGGGATCCGCACGGTGGCGGTCCATTCCACCGCCGATACCGACGCCATGCATGTCCGCCTGGCGGACGAGGCCGTGTGCATCGGCCCGCCGGCCACGCGCGACTCGTACCTGAACGTCGCGGCGATCCTGTCGGCGGCGACCATCACGGGGGCCGAGGCCATCCATCCGGGCTATGGCTTCCTGTCGGAAAACGCCGATTTCGCCGAGACGGTCGAAGCCCACGGCCTGGCCTTCATCGGCCCGACCGGGAACCATATCCGGATGATGGGCGACAAGATCACCGCCAAGACGACCATGAAGGCGCTGGGCGTGCCGCTGGTCCCCGGCTCGGACGGTGCGCTGGCCAATCTGGCCGAGGCCCGCCGGGTGGCGGACGAGGTCGGCTATCCCGTGCTGATCAAGGCGGCGGCGGGCGGCGGCGGCCGCGGCATGAAGGTCGCGCGCGGCCCCGACGAGCTGGAAGAGGCCTGGAGCCTCGCGCGCACCGAGGCCAAGGCCGCCTTCGGCAATGACGAGGTCTATCTCGAAAAATACCTGGACCGGCCGCGGCATATCGAATTGCAGATCCTGGCCGACACGCACGGCAACGTCGTGCATTTCGGCGAGCGCGACTGCTCGCTGCAGCGGCGGCACCAGAAACTGCTCGAAGAAGCCGGCTCGCCGGCGCTGACGGCCGAGGAGCGCGACGCGATCGGCGCCACCGCCACCGCCGCGCTGACCAGGCTGGGCTACCGCAACGCCGGCACGCTGGAATTCCTCTATCAGGACGGGCAGTTCTGCTTCATCGAGATGAATACCCGCCTGCAGGTGGAACATCCGGTGACCGAGATGGTCTGCGACGTCGACCTGGTGCGCGAGCAGATCCGCATCGCGGCGGGCGAGCCGCTGGGCTATGGCCAGGCGGATATCCGCTTCAGCGGCCATGCGATCGAATGCCGCATCAATGCCGAGGACCCGGCGACCTTCCTGCCCACCCCCGGCACCGTCACCATGTATCACCCGCCGGGCGGGCTGGGGGTACGCATCGACAGCGCGCTCTATGCCGGCTATCGGGTGCCGCCTTATTACGACAGCATGATCGGCAAGCTGATCGTCCACGCCCCGACCCGGGCGGACGCGATCGCGCGTATGCGCCGCGCGCTGGACGAGTTCGTGATCGAAGGCGTGAAGACGGTGATCCCGCTGCACCGCAAGATCCTCGACGACCCCGAATTCCAGAGGGGCGAGTATACGATCCACTGGCTGGAACGGTTCGTGGCCGCGCAGGGCTGAAGGCGCCGAAAAGGCACCGACAGGCCGGGCGGCCTGGAAAAACCGCCCGGCCTGGCCTCAGTCGTCGTAGGACACCAGTGCCTGCACCGGCACGTCCAGGCGCGCGCGGCCGCCCAGGGCGCGCAGTTCCACCATGACCGATGCGCCGACCACGTTCGCCCCGACCTTGCGCAGCAGGGCGACCGAGGCCGCCAGGGTGCCGCCCGTGGCCAGCAGGTCGTCCATCACCACCACGCGCTGGCCCGGGACGATGGCGTCGGTCTGGATCTGCAGCGTGTCGCTGCCATATTCCAGGTCGTAGGTGTGGGACACGACTTCACCCGGCAGCTTGCCCGGCTTGCGCAGCATGACTAGGCCGCAGCCCAGGCGGCTGGCCAGCGGCGCCGCGGTCAGAAAGCCGCGCGATTCGATGGCCGCCAGCATGTCGGGCGCCCAGGGCGCCACGCCGTGCGTCACCCTTCCCATCGCCACCTGCCACGCATCCGCGTTCCGCATCAGGGTGGAGATGTCGTAAAACAGGATCCCCGGCTTGGGAAAATCCGGAATGCCGCGAATATGCTGCTTCAAATCCATCGAGGCGGTCGTCATGTCCCTGTCCAAATCCATCCCATGCCAGCGGCCGGCCGGTCGCGCGGCGGCCCGCGGCCTTATCACGTAAAGATACGCGTCATACAAAGAAATGGCGGGATCGGTCCCGCCGGGCCAAACCGCGTTGCTGTAACAAGCCGCCCCCCGTCCGGCAAGGGCCGCACCCGATCGCGGGGGTGGCGTGTCGGGCGCCGTCAATGCATCGCGGGCATGTCGGCCGGCGACAGTGTCTCGGCCGACGTGCGGCGCGCGGGGCGCAGCAGCACCATCATCCGCATGACCACCGCCCCCATCAGCATCACGCCCGCCATCGGCACGGGCGTCGTGCGGGGCAGCATGCCCACGATGGCGCCGGCCACGGCGCCCAGCACATATTGCAAGGTGCCGATGAAGGCCGAGGCGCTGCCCGCCAGGCGCGGATGGTCGGCCATCGCCCCCACCGTCGCGTTCGGCCCGATGATGCCCGTGGTGCCCAGCGCCAGCATCATCGCCAGCACCAGCGGCACCAGCGCGAGGCCGTGCGGCGTCGCCCCGCCCTTCATGGCGAAGGCCATGACGATCGACACCACGGTCATCGCCAGCGTGCCCAGCACCGCCAGCCCCACCGACCGGCCCAGGATGCGCGCGGCGTCGATCCGCCCCACCAGCATCCCGTTCAGTTGCGACGCCCCGATCATGCAGACGGCGAACACGCCGAAGAGCATGCCGAACTGCGCCGGCGAGAAGCCGAACAGATGGATGAACACCGACGGCGCGGCCGACAGATAGGTGAAGGACATGAAGGCGCTGAACCCCGCCACCAGCGCATTGGTGATGAAGCCCCGGTCGCGCACCAGCAGCACGTAGCGGCTGACCAGCGCCATCGGCGAGAATTCGCTGCGATTGGCGGGGTCCAGCGTCTCGGGCAGCACCCGCGCGACCAGGAAGGTGCAGACGAGCCCATAGGCCGCCGACGCCCAGAAGATCGACCGCCAGCTTGTGAAGGCCAGCACGAAGCCGCCCAGGGTCGGCGCCAGGATCGGCACCACCCCCATCACCAGCACCAGCCGCGACATCAGGCGCGCGGCCTCGTTGCCGTGGGACATGTCGCGCACGCAGGCGCTGGGGATCACCAGGCTGGCCGACGCCCCCAGCGACGCGATCAGGCGGAAGGTCGAAAAACTGACGATTCCCGGCGACAGCGCGCAGCCGACCGAGGCCAGCGTATAGACCAGCGTGCCGACCAGCATCGGCATCCGCCGCCCGAACCGGTCGGACAGCGGCCCCATCGTGATCTGTCCCACCGCCAGTCCGACGAACCAGACCGCCAGCGTCATTTCCGCCGAGCCGGCCGGCGCGTGCAGCGACGCCTCCAGCGCCGGAAAGGCGGGAAGATAGATATCCGTTGACACCGGCCCGACAGCGGTCAGGAACCCGAGCAGAATCGCGATCCAGCTCATGAAGCCGGCGACCGGGGCAGAAACAGGGGCATCGTCGGATCTCGTGGCTAAGGCGGAAGACGCCATGGCGGCACTCCGTTGGAGATCGTCGGGCCCTACTATCCCACTGGCCCGCCGCTTTTCATCATCTAATTGCCGAAGGACTGCGTTTCGTTTTAAGCGGTGCATGATCGCAACAGGGCTTAGCCGCCGGGCGTCGCGCCAAGGGACACCGCAGGGTCAGCCTGTCGGCGGGTTGGGGCGGCAAGATGGCACTTTCACGACATGTCGGGGGCGTCGCCGCCCGATGCAAGGCGGCGCATCAGCCACAGTCCCAGCAGCGCCGAGCCCGCGAACAGCCCCGCCGCCAGCGCCGCCTGCCAGCCATG
>NZ_JABXXP010000251.1 GCF_013376155.1 Nguyenibacter vanlangensis | reverse complement strand
CGGCGCGTCCAGGATCGGCGCGCCGCCATGGCCGAACACCACGGCGCTCTGCCCCAGCGCGCCGGCATAGATCCGCGCCTGCTCGCGCAGGGCCATGACCTCGGCTTCCAGCAGGCTGTTCTGGAACTGGCTCAGATAGAGCAGCGTCACCGCCAGCACCATCAGCGGCAGCACGTTGACCAGCAGCACCCGCCGCATCAGCGGCGAGACCAGGCGCGTGCGATATTCCCGATAGGCCGCCGCCGCGTCGCGGTTCAGGTTCTCGCCGCCGGTCTCGGCCCCCCGGCGTAGCCAGGTGAACGGATCGGGCAGCGCCGTCACCAGGTTGCCGATGCGCACTCACTCCTCCTTGTAGCGATAGCCGATCCCGTACAGCGTCTCGATCTGGTTGAACTCCTCGTCCACCTGGCGGAATTTCTTGCGCACCCGCTTGATGTGGCTGTCGATGGTGCGGTCGTCGACATAGATGTTCTCGCCGTAGGCGGCGTCGATCAACTGGTCGCGCGACTTGACCAGCCCGGGCCGCGCCGCCAGCGCCTTGACCAGCAGGAACTCGGTCACCGTCAACTGGATGTCCTTCCCGCGCCACAGGCACTGGTGCCGCGTCTCGTCCAGCGACAGGTCGCCGCGCACCATCGTGCCGCCGCCGCCCGCTCCGCCCGCCTCGTTGCGGGTGGCGTCGTTGCGGCGCAGCAGCGCGCGGATGCGCTCGAGCAGCAGTCGCTGCGAGAACGGCTTGGTGATGTAGTCGTCCGCCCCCAGGCGCAGCCCCATCAACTGGTCGACCTCCTCGTCCTTCGACGACAGGAAGATCACCGGCAGGTGGGACCGGCTGCGCAGGCGTTGCAGCAGTTCCATCCCGTCCATGCGGGGCATCTTGATATCCAGCACCGCCAGGTCGACCGGCCGGGTCGTGATTCCGTGCAGGGCGCTCTCGCCGTCCGTATAGGTGCGGACGCAGAAGCCCTCGGCCTCCAGCGTCATCTGCACCGAGGTCAGGATGTTTCGGTCGTCGTCGACCAGGGCGATCGTGTGTTTCGTCGGCTCCATCGCGGCGTTCTCGCTCCCTGCCGACAACCCCGCCGGCCTTGCTGGTCACATCGTCCGCGCCATCATAGCGCCAGGAACAAGGCGCTGTCATGGCAGGCGCCGATGACCATCCGTCCATGTCCCTTACAGGAGACGGACCACGAGGTCCCGGGCAGGGGGACAGGGACGCGGAAACGTCATGGTCGGCCATGCCGCAATGCCTTGTCCAACGGCGCGCGGTGACCTACTTCAAGACGCATGAGCCACGATACCGACCCGACCGAAGCCACTGGCCATATCCCTGGCCAGGCCACCGGCAACGACCAGGACACAGCCCGGATGGACAGTGAAGAGATGGATACCGCCCAGACCGCGACGGCCGACGCCTCCCCCGAAACCGGACCCGAAGCCCGGATCCAGGAGCTGGAGGCCGCGCTGGAGGACATGCGCGAACGCTGGATGCGCTCGGAGGCCGAGATGCAGAACCTTCGCGCGCGCACCAAGCGCGAACTGGACGATGCGCGGCAATACGCGACGCAGAAATTCGCCCGCGACGTGGTCGAGGCTGCCGAGAACCTCAAGCGCGCGCTGGCCAGCCTGCCCCATGCCACCGAGGGCGAGGACCGGCTGATCGCCCGCATGCGCGAGGGGATCGAGAGCACCGAACGGTCCTTTATCGGCATCCTGGAACGGCACGGCATCTCGGCCACCGACCCGGCCGGCGCGCCGTTCGACGCCAACCACCACCAGGCGATGGCCGAGCAGCACAGCGAGGACCATCCCCCGGGCACGGTCATCCAGGCCTGGACCCCGGCCTGGAAGCTGCATGGCCGCCTGCTGAAGCCGGCGATGGTCGTCGTGTCCAAGGGCGCGCCGCCCGCCGACACGCCCGCATCCGACAAGACCGGCGCCTGATTCCCGGCGCCGCCCAGACCGGCGTCCCGACCGGCATCCGGAATCGCCCCGGATTTGCGCCGGAATTGCCCTTGAAAGGGATACCCGGTCTGAATACATGCTGGACAGATCCGGCGGTGCGGGCGCCAGCACGCAGTGTGGCGGACAAGGCAGATCATCAGGTGCGGCGGACCATCCGCGCCACCTGCCGGACCATAATGGGTTCTAGGGTCCTTTCCGGTGCTTCGGGCCGGTCGGGACCGCTGAAAGGAGAATATGAATGAGCAAGGTTATCGGCATCGACCTCGGCACGACCAATTCGTGCGTCGCCATTCGCGAGGGGGACGAGACCCGCGTCATCGAGAACAGCGAAGGTGCGCGCACCACCCCGTCGATGGTCGCCTTTACCGATAGCGGCGAAATGCTGGTCGGCCAGGCCGCCAAGCGCCAGGCCGTCACCAACCCCGCCAACACGCTGTATGCGGTCAAGCGCCTGATCGGCCGCCGCTATGACGACCCGACCGTGACCAAGGACAAGGCCCTGGTCCCCTATGCGATCGTCCCCGGCGACAACGGCGACGCGTGGGTCGAGGCGCAGGGCAAGAAATACGCCCCGTCGCAGATCGCGGCCTTCGTGCTGGGCAAGATGAAGGAAACGGCCGAGTCCTATCTGGGCGAGAAGGTGACCCAGGCGGTCATCACGGTGCCGGCCTACTTCAACGACGCGCAGCGCCAGGCAACCAAGGATGCCGGCCGCATCGCGGGGCTGGACGTGCTGCGCATCATCAACGAGCCGACGGCGGCCGCCCTGGCCTATGGGCTGCAGAAGAAGAACAGCGGCACGATCGCGGTCTACGACCTGGGCGGCGGCACGTTCGACGTGTCGGTCCTGGAAATCTCGGACGGCGTGATCGAGGTGAAGTCGACCAACGGCGACACCTTCCTGGGCGGCGAGGATTTCGACGCGCGCATCATCGCCTATCTGGCCGACGAGTTTAAGCGCGAGCAGGGCATCGACCTGCGCGCCGACAAGCTGGCCCTGCAGCGCCTGAAGGAAGCGGCGGAAAAGGCGAAGATCGAGCTGTCCTCCTCCAAGGAGACCGAGATCAACCTGCCCTTCATCACCGCCGACGCCTCGGGGCCGAAGCACCTGGTGCTGAAGCTCAGCCGCGCGAAGCTGGAAAGCCTGGTCGACGACCTGATCCAACGCACGATGGATCCGTGCCGCGCCGCGCTCAAGGACGCGTCCGTCTCGGCGGCGGAAATCGACGAGGTGATCCTGGTCGGCGGCATGACCCGCATGCCCAAGGTCATCGAGGCGGTGAAGCAGTTCTTCGGCAAGGAGCCGGCCCGCAACGTGAACCCCGACGAGGTCGTGGCGATCGGTGCTGCGGTGCAGGGCGCGGTGCTGAAGGGCGACGTGAAGGACGTGCTGCTGCTCGACGTCACCCCGCTCTCGCTGGGGATCGAGACGCTGGGCGGCGTGTTCACCCGCCTGATCGACCGCAACACCACCATCCCGACCAAGAAGAGCCAGACCTTCTCGACCGCCGAGGACAACCAGAGCGCGGTGACCATCAAGGTGTTCCAGGGCGAGCGCGAGATGGCGGCCGACAACAAGCTGCTGGGCAATTTCGACCTGACCGGCATCGCCCCCGCCCCGCGCGGCATGCCGCAGATCGAGGTGACGTTCGACATCGACGCCAACGGCATCGTGTCGGTCTCGGCCAAGGACAAGGCGACCGGCAAGGAACAGCAGATCAAGATCCAGGCATCGGGCGGCCTGTCCGACGCCGACATCGAGAAGATGGTCAAGGACGCCGAGGCGAACGCCGCGGCCGACAAGGCCAAGAAGGATCTGGTCGAGGCCCGCAACCATGCCGAAGGGCTGGCGCATCAGGTCGAGAAGTCGCTGGCCGAAGCCGGCGACAAGGTCCCGGCCGGTGACAAGGCGGCGGCCGAGGCGGCGATCGCCGATGTCCGCAAGGCCCTGGAAGGCAGCGACGCCGCCGCGCTCAAGAGCGCGTCCGATGCGCTGTCCCAGGCGGCGATGAAGATCGGCGAGGCCGTCTACAAGGCCGGCCAGGC
>NZ_JABXXP010000250.1 GCF_013376155.1 Nguyenibacter vanlangensis | reverse complement strand
CGGCGTGCGCCGGCGCGGACTGACCGCGCGGGCGGGGGTGGCGTCGTGCGTGCCGGGCCCTCATCTTCAGAGGGTTCCATGTCCGAGGAAGGTTCGCCGATGCCCGTCTCCGCCGCCTATCGCCCCGCCCGCGACCACCTGACGCTGGGGGCGGCGTTCTATGATCCGGTCGAGGCGGCGCGCTTTCCCGCCCATATCCTGCGCTTCCGCAACCAGGACGCGGCGGCGCGGGTCGGGCTGGACGGTCTGACGGACGACGAATGGACCGCGCATTTCGGCCGCTTCGTCCCGCTGCCGGGCGGGATGGAGGCCCCGCTGGCGCTGCGCTATCACGGGCACCAGTTCCGGGTCTACAACCCCGACCTGGGCGACGGGCGGGGCTTTCTGTTCGCGCAATTGCGCGACGCGCGGGACGGGCGGCTGCTGGATATCGGCACCAAGGGCAGCGGGCGCACCCCGTGGTCGCGCGGCGGCGACGGGCGGCTGACCCTGAAGGGCGGGGTGCGCGAGGTGCTGGCGAGCGAGCTTCTGGACGCGATGGGGGTCGCGACCTCGCGCAGCCTGAGCGTGATCGAGACCGGCGAGAGCCTGCAGCGCGGCGACGAGCCGTCGCCCACCCGGTCGTGTGTACTGGCGCGGCTGAGCCATTCGCATATCCGTATCGGCACCTTCCAGCGCCTGGCGGCGCTGGAGGATACGGCGAACCTGGCCAGGCTGGTCGAATATGTGCTGGCGGCCTATTTCCCCGACCGGCACGGCACACGCGATCCGGCCGCCACGCTGTTCGACATCGTATGCACGCGGGTGGCCAGGCTGGGGGCGCAATGGATGGCGGCGGGCTTCGTGCACGGGGTGCTGAATACCGACAACATCAATATCACCGGCGAGAGTTTCGATTACGGCCCGTGGCGCTTTCTGCCGCGTTACGATCCGTCCTTCGTCGCGGCCTATTTCGACCATTCGGGCCTGTACGCGTTCGGCCGCCAGCCCGAGACGCTGATGTGGAACCTGGCAAGGCTGGCGGAATGCATGATTCCTCTGGCGAATCTTGATGATCTGCAACGGATTTTCGACGATTTTCCAGATCGTTATGAAAAAGAGATGAATGCGGCGACGATAAAACGCCTGGGCGTGTCGTCGGTTTCCGAAAAAGATGACCGTACGCTGTCGCAGGAGATTTGGAAATTTCTGGAACGATCGGCCATAGGATTTGAATCTTTGTTCTTCGACTGGTATGGTGGGACACAGAGCAGGCATCGCGCGGCGAAAAGCCCCTGTGCCGGTCTCTATGCGGGTGCGGATTTCGAACCGTTGCGTCAACGGCTCGAGGCGCATGCCCCCCGGCCGGGCCTGGATCTTTCCAGCCCATATCTTTCCCGGGACGTACCCTGCACGATGCTGATCGAGACGGTGGAGCGGATATGGCAGCCCATTGCAGCCCAAGACGACTGGAGCCTGTTTCACGACATGCTGGGCGTCATACGGGACATGAAGGCCGCCCTGTCGCCCGCCTGATCCCGGGAAAGCCTGCCCGGGACCGCCGCCGGCGCGCGGTCCCGGACGGGCCCTGACCGGAGCGGCGTCGCGGGCGGTACGCGTCATCGGGGAAGGAGCCGACCCATTTTCCGAAACCCATTTTCCGGACAAGGAGAACAGGATGCAGAATTTCTCGCCACAGGCGGCAAGCCTCGCCGCGATATCCCGGCATGAGATTTCGGGCAGTGCGCGGCTGACGCTCTGGCTCGCAGCCGCCGTGGCCGCCATCTGCGGCGGCCTCTACGGCTACGACACCGGCATTATTTCGGGTGCCCTGCTGCTGATCACGCAGGATTTCCACCTGGGCAGCACGGCGCAGGAACTGGTGGCCTCGGCCATCCTGGCCGGCGCGGTCATCGGCGCGCTCGGCACCGGATGGCTGTCGGAACGGTTCGGCCGCCGGGCCTCGGTCATGGTCGTGACGGCCCTGTTCGTGACGGGGGCGGCCGCCTGCGCCATGGCCCCCGACGTCTGGACGCTGATCATCGCGCGGGTCTATCTGGGGCTGGGGGTCGGCGGATCCACCCAGGTGGTGCCGATGTATATTTCGGAACTGGCCCCGGCGGCGCGGCGCGGGCGGCTGGTGACCCTGTTCAACGTCGCGATCGGCATCGGCATCTTTACAGCCAACGTCATCGGTTTCGCGGCGCGCGATGCCTGGGGCTGGCGCCCGATGATCGCGATCGCCGCCCTGCCGGCGGCGTGCGTGTTCGTCGCGATGTTCTTCCTGCCCAAGAGCCCGCGCTGGACCGCCGAGAACGAGGGGCTGGACGCCGCGATCGCGCAGTTGACGCGGGTACGGACTTCGCATCGGGAAATCCATCGTGAAATCAATAAGATTCACGAAGCATCCGACGGGGTGGCGGACGCGCATCGCGGCTGGCGCGGGCTGATGCAGCCCTGGGTGCGGCCGGCGCTGGTCGCGGCCCTGGGGGTGGCGTTCTTCACCCAGTGCGGCGGGTTGGAGATGATGATCTATTACGCGCCGACCTTCCTGTCGGATGCGGGGTTCGGCCATGCCTCGGCGCTGCTGGCCAGCCTGGGCGTCTCGATCGTCTATCTGGCGATGACGGTCGGCGGGTCGATGATCGTCGATCATGTCGGGCGGCGGCGGCTGATGCTGATCATGGGTCCGGGCTCGGTCCTCAGCCTGCTGGGGCTGGGGCTGATGTTCGCGATCCATCCCGACAAGGGCAGCGTCGGAAGCTGGATGATCATCGTCTTCCTGCTGCTGTTCATGATGTTCAATTCCGGCGGCATCCAGGTCGTGGGCTGGCTGCTGGGGGCCGAGATGTTCCCGCTGCCGATGCGCGGCACCGCGACCAGCCTGCATGCCGCGACGCTGTGGGGCAGCGACCTGCTGGTGACCAGCACGGCGCTGAGCCTGGTCAAGCTGATCTCGCTGGGCGGGACGATGTGGTTCTATGCCGGGGTCAACCTGGCGTCGGTGCTGTTCGTCTTCTTCCTGGTGCCGGAGACGCGCGGCGCGTCGCTGGAGGATATCGAGGCGGCGCTGCATGCCGGCCGCTTCCGCCCGCGGCGGGGCGATACCGCCATCGTGGCCCGCTGATATCCTGTCTCTATTCCGTCTCCGAAATCCGCTTGCGCATTTCGGAGACAGGTCACCAGGTTGACCAATTGTGACTACGGCGTTTCGTCGGCCGGGCGCAGAATGACGCGCTCGGCCACGTCCGGCACGGTGAAGCCGAACACCCTGCCGTAGAAATCCAGTTCCAGTTCCAGCGCGCGGCGGATCGTCTCGGCGCGGCGGAAGCCATGACCCTCGCCCGCGAATTCGTAATGGGCATGGGGGACGGCGTTGGCGGCCAGCGCCGCGACCATGTCGCGGGCCTGGCCGGGCGGGACCACCGCGTCGTCCAGCCCGTGCAGGAACAGCACCGGGGCGCGGATCGCGTCGGCCCGGGCCAGCGGCGAGCGCGCCAGATAGAGGTCTTCGGCCGCCGGATAGGGGCCGACCAGGCGGTCGAGATAGCGGGATTCGAATTTATGCGTCTCCTGCGCCAGGGCGCGCAGGTCGGTCACGCCATACAGGCTGGCGCCGGCGGCGAACAGGTCGGATTGCGCCAGGGCCAGCAATACGGTCAGGCCGCCGGCGCTGCTGCCGCGCATGGCGATGCGGGCGGGATCGACCCGGCCCGTCGCCACCAGGTGGCGGCAGGCGGCGATGCAGTCCGCCACATCCACCACGCCCCATTGCCCGTCCAGCCTCCGGCGATAGGCGCGGCCGAAGCCGGTCGAGCCGCCGTAGTTGACGTCGACCACCGCGAAGCCCCGGCTGGTCCACCATTGGATCTTGTACGAAAAGGCGGTGCCGGCGCGGCCGGTGGGGCCGCCATGGGCCATGACGATCAGCGGCGGCTTCTCGTCCGCCGGACCGCGATAGCTTAGGCTGGCGGGGGGATAGAAGAAGGCGTGGCCGTCCTGCCCGCCCGCCGGCAGGGGAAAGCGGATCGTCTCGGCCCGTGCGATGTCGTCCGGCGCCAGGCCGGGG
>NZ_JABXXP010000249.1 GCF_013376155.1 Nguyenibacter vanlangensis | reverse complement strand
CCAAGCCCGCGCCTGCCGCCCCGCCGGCCGTCCCATCTGCCGCCGGAATCACCGCCCCGCACCAGGCGGTGCCGAACTCGACGATGCGCAAGGTCATCGCCCGCCGGCTGACCGAGGCCAAATCGACCATTCCGCATTTCTACGTGGCGGTGGATGTCGAACTCGATGCGCTGCTCGACCTGCGCGCCCGGCTCAACGCCGCATCCCCCGCCGAAGGCCCCGACGCCTTCAAGCTGTCGGTCAACGACATGCTGATCAAGGCGGCGGCGCTGACCCTGCGCCGCGTGCCCAAGGTCAACGCGTCCTATACCGAGGACGCGACGATCCTCTATGACGATGTCGACGTCTCGATCGCCGTCTCGGTGCCCGACGGGCTGATCACGCCGATCCTGCGCAATGCCGACCGCAAGTCGCTGCGCGAGATCAGCGCCGAGGCCAGGGACCTGATCGCCCGCGCCCGCGCCGGCAAGCTCAAGCCTCAGGAATTCCAGGGCGGTTCCTTCTCGATCTCCAACATGGGCATGTTCGGGGTCAAGGAATTCTCGGCCATCATCAACCCGCCGCAGGCCGCCATCCTGGCAATCGCGGCCGGCGAGAAGCGCGCCGTGGTCAAGGGCGGCGCGGTCGCGATCGCGACAGTAATGACCGTCACCCTGTCGGTCGATCATCGCGTGGTCGATGGCGCGCTCGCCGCGGAATGGGTCTCGGCCTTCCGCGCGATCGTCGAATCGCCGCTCAGCCTGGTGGTCTGACGCCCATCGTCACGACGCGCAATCATGACGCGCGGTCATGAGGCGCCCCGCGTCCTGCCCGAAGGGCAGGAGACTAGAATATTTGTCCTGCCCGAAGGGCAGGAGACTAGAACATTGATTCCAGTGTCCTTTTGATTCCAGGATTCACGTGCGAATTTTGGAATCGGGACACTGGCGTGGGGGGGGGGGGGGGGGCCGGGGGCCCCGCCCCCACCGCTCCGGGGATTAGATTCATGAGCAAGACAGAATTCGACATCATCGTCGTCGGCGGCGGCCCCGGCGGCTATGTCGCCGCGATCCGCGCCGCCCAGCTCGGCCTCAGCACCGCGGTGGTCGAGGCCAACCATCTCGGGGGCATCTGCCTCAACTGGGGCTGCATCCCCACCAAGGCGCTGCTGCGGTCCTCCGAAATCAATCATTTGCTGCATCATCTCGGCGAATTCGGCTTCAGCGCCGACAATATCCGCTTCGACCTCGACAAGGTGGTCAAGCGCTCGCGCAAGGTCGCGGGCCAGCTTTCGGCCGGCGTCGCCCACCTGCTCAAGAAGAACAAGGTCGCGGTCTTCGACGGGTTCGGCAGGCTCGACGGCACGGACGGGACGCGCCGCAAGGTCGCAATCACCAAGGACGGCAATCCGGTCGCAACCCTGACCGCGCCGCACGTCATCCTGGCGACGGGCGCCCGCGCCCGGATCCTGCCGGGGCTCGAACCCGACGGCAGGCTGATCTGGTCCTATCGCGAGGCCATGGTGCCCACCGCCATGCCCAAGAGCCTGCTGGTGGTGGGCTCGGGCGCGATCGGCATCGAATTCGCCTCCTTCTACCGCAACATGGGCGCCGAGGTGACGGTCGTCGAAGTGCTCGACCGCATCCTGCCGGTCGAGGACGAGGAGATCAGCGCGCTGGCCCACAAGGCATTCGCCAAGCAGGGCATGACCCTCCTGACCAGCGCCAGGATCGGCGCGATCCGCAGGAACGCCGACAGCGTCACCCTTTCGGTCGAGGCCGGCGGCAAGACGCAGGAGATCACGGTCGACCGCGTCATCTCGGCGGTCGGCATCGTCGGCAATGTGGAAAATCTCGGCCTGGAAGGCACCGCGGTACAGGTCGACCGCACCCATGTCACGATCGACTCCCACTGCCGCACCGGCGAGCCGGGCGTCTACGCGATCGGCGACCTGGCCGGCCCGCCCTGGCTGGCGCACAAGGCCAGCCACGAGGGCGTGCTGTGCGTCGAGGCCATCGCCGGCCGCCACGTCCACCCGATCGACCCGGCCAACGTCCCGGGCTGCACCTATTGCAGCCCGCAGGTCGCGTCGGTCGGCCTGACCGAGGCCCGCGCGAAGGCGACCGGGCGCAAGGTCCGCGTCGGGCGCTTCCCCTTCATCGGCAACGGCAAGGCCATCGCGATGGGCGAGCCCGAGGGCCTGGTCAAGACCGTCTTCGACGCCGAGACCGGCGAATTGCTGGGCGCGCACATGATCGGCGCCGAAGTCACGGAAATGATCCAGGGCTACGCCATCGCCCGGACCTCCGAATTGACCGAGGCCGAGTTGAAGGAAACCATCTTCCCGCATCCGACCATCTCCGAGACGATGCACGAGGCCGTGCTCGCGGCCTATGACGGGGCGCTCCATATCTGATCCGTTCCCCCGGCCCGGGGCCTGTTTCCGCGTCCCTTCCGCGCCGCGCGCGGCGGGGCAGGGGCTTCGGTGCCCAGCGCTTTGGTGCCAAGGGCTCCGGTGCTTGTGATCGGCGCGACGCGGGCAGGGGGCATGATCGCTTGACGCCCCGTCCGCGCCGTTCCACTTCTGGCTGTCTGTTGTTCTCCGGGATCTGCCGCCATGTCCACGCGCCTGCTGATCGACCATAGAAAGGGCGGCGCCCCCGTCCGCCATCCCGAAAAGGCGCACCGCCCCGACAACCCGATCGCGCGCAAGCCGGACTGGATCAGGGTCCGCGCGCCCAACCATCCGGTCTATCACGAAACCCGGGCCCTGATGCGCGAGCAGAAGCTGGTCACGGTGTGCGAGGAAGCGGCCTGCCCGAATATCGGCGAATGCTGGTCGCAGCGCCACGCCACCATGATGATCATGGGCGAGATCTGCACCCGCGCCTGCGCCTTCTGCAACGTCGCCACCGGCCTGCCCAACCCGCTCGACGACGGCGAGCCCGACCGCGTCGCCCACGCTGTCGCGACGCTCGGGCTGCGCCACGTGGTCGTCACCTCGGTCGATCGCGACGACCTGCCCGATGGCGGGGCCCGTCATTTCGCCCGCGTCATCACGGCGATCCGCGCCGCGTCGCCCGGCACCACGATCGAAATCCTCACCCCCGATTTCCTGCGCAAGCCCGGCGCGCTCGACGTCGTGGTGGCCGCGCGGCCCGACGTGTTCAACCATAATCTCGAAACCGTGCCGCGGCTCTATCCCTCCATCCGGCCGGGCGCGCGCTATTACCAGTCGCTGCGCCTGCTCGACGACGTCAAGCGCCTCGATCCGTCGATCTTCACCAAATCCGGCCTGATGGTCGGACTGGGCGAGGAACGGCCCGAAATCCTGCAGGTGATGGACGATCTGCGCGTCGCCGACGTCGATTTCATCACGATGGGGCAGTATCTGCAGCCGACGGCCAAGCATGCCGCCGTGCGGCATTTCGTCACGCCCGACGAATTCGCCGACTACGCGGCCATGGCCCGCGCCAAGGGCTTCCTGCAGGTCAGCGCCTCGCCGCTGACCCGTTCCTCCTACCACGCCGATTCCGACTTCACCGAACTGCGCGCCGCGCGCGCGGCGCGCCTGGGCGGCGGCGCGGTCTCCGACCAGGATTCCAGGGCGGAGCCCTCCTGATGCCGACCCACGCGGAACGCCGCCTCATCGCCTATTCGGCGGAACAATTATTCGACCTGGTGGCCGATGTCGGCAAATACCCGCTCTTCCTGCCCTGGTGCGTCAATGCGCGGGTCCGCACCCAGACGGCCACCGAACTGGTCGCGGACCTGACGATCGGCTTCGGCCCGTTCCGCGAGAGCTTCACCAGCCGCGTGACCCTCGACCGTCCCGGACGCATCGGCGTGCGCTACGAAAAGGGGCCCTTCCGCTATCTGAACAATGTCTGGACCTTCACGCCCGACGAACGGGGCTGCCTGGTCGATTTCTTCGTCGATTTCGAATTCCATTCCCGCCTGCTCCAGGCCGCGATCGGCGTGGTGTTCAACGAGGCGGTGCGCCTGATGGTCTCGGCCTTCATCCGCCGCGCCCGCGACGTCTACGGCCCGCCCGCCGGCCAGGCGGCGCTCGGCCAATC
>NZ_JABXXP010000248.1 GCF_013376155.1 Nguyenibacter vanlangensis | reverse complement strand
ACGCCACGGGCGTCGTGGTGCCGACCCCCGCCGTCACCGCACCGCCGCCACCCGCGCCGGTCAAGAAGAAGACGGCGCGTCGCCGGACGACGCACACCGTCCAGCATCACTAACCGGCCAGCATCACTAAGAGCATCACTAAGGCCGGCGCCACCGCCGGCCGTCAGATCCGATCAACCAGACCGGATCAGATTGACCCGGTCAGATCGAAAAGGTGATCGGCTCGGCCAGCGGGCGGCGCATGCCGCTGGACTCGGCGCGGCGGACCAGATCGTCCAGGGTCAGCTTGCGGCACTGGCCGGATACCGCGTCATCCAGCTTCTGCCAGCAGGGTTCGATCACCTTGGCGAACAGCGCGCCGGCCGGGCCGTCATCGGTCGACGAATCGTCTGCGGTGGCGGTATCGACGATATCGGCCAGCGTGATGTCCCGGCGTGGGCGGCCCAGGCGGTAGCCGCCGCGCGGCCCGCGCACGCTCTCCAGCAGCCCGGAACGCGACAGGGTCTGCAGCAGCGGTTCGATGCCGCGTCGCGCCAGGCCCGCGCGCTCGGCGATGTCGGCGGCGCTGACCGTGCCGCTTCGCCCGGCATGAAACGCGACATCCAGCATGATAAGGACCGCGATCATCGCCCTGTCACGCCGAAGCAGCATCCCCGTTCTCTCCTGTCCTGCCGTGTGTCCGATCCGGCGCGCGGGCGGCCCGGCGCAGGGTTAATGGCGGAAATCTAACAGGAACGGGGACGATGATCCACGTTTCTGTTCGGTATGATGGTGGATTATCTCCATGATTGCGATTAAATCCGCGTCAGGGGCCGTGCCGGGGAATATGGAACGGTGCGATTGCCGGAACGGCCGTGATGCAGGCGAAGGGGAGATGACGATGGCGGATGAAGACCGGCTGGGCCTGGCCCATCCCAGGGGCCGGGTGTACGATTCGATCGTCGATACGGTCGGCGGCACGCCGCTGGTCGGGTTGCCGCACCTGACGCGTGAGGACGAACTGACCAGCCGCATTTTGCTGAAGCTGGAATTCTTCAACCCGCTGGCCTCGGTCAAGGACCGGATCGGCGCGGCCATGGTGCTGGCCGCCGAACGGCGGGGGGAGATCGTGCCCGGCAAGACGGTGCTGGTCGAGCCGACCTCGGGCAATACCGGCATTTCGCTGGCTTTCGTCGCCGTGGCGCGGGGATACCGGCTGATCGTCACCATGCCCGAGGGCGCGTCGGTCGAACGACGCAAGATGCTGCGCCTGCTAGATGCCGAACTGGAATTGACGCCGGCGCGGCTGGGCATGGCCGGCGCGATCGCCCGGGCCGAGGACATCCTGAAGAAGACGCCCCATGCCTGGATGCCGCGCCAGTTCGACAATCCCGATAATCCCGCCATTCATGCCGCCACCACGGCCGAGGAGATCTGGGCCGACACCGAGGGTACGGTGGATATCGTCGTGGCAGGCCTGGGTACTGGCGGCACCGCCAGCGGCATCGCCCATGCGCTGAAGCCGCGCAAGGAGGGGCTGGCGGTCTACGGCGTCGAACCGGTCGAAAGCGCGGTCCTGAGCGGGGACGAGGCCGGCCCCCACGGTATCCAGGGCATCGGCCCGGGTTTCTGCCCCCATACGCTGGACCTGGCCGCGCTGGACGGCGTGTTGACTGTGTCCGAGCGCGAGGCGATCGCCGCCGCCCGCCGCTGCGCCCGGCTGGACGGGGTGCCGATCGGCATTTCCTCGGGCGCCGCGCTGCATGCGGGGATAAGACTGGCCCAGAAGCCGGAACATGCGGGCAAGACGATCGTGGTGATCGCGCCGTCCTTCGCCGAACGCTATCTGTCCACTTCGCTCTTCACCGGCCTGGCCTGAGTTTTCATGCTCCCGGGCCAAAGCTGGCCGGTCCAAGGGGCCGTATGGCCCCTTGCGGGTTCGGGCAGAGCCCGGCCGTGACTTATTTCAGAATGATCTCGACGCGCCGATTCTGCGGCTCGCGGGTGTTGGGGCCGGTCGGCACCAGCGGATGCGATTCGCCGAAGCCGTGGATCTCGATCGCGGCGCCGGGCACGCCGTCGCGGACCAGTTCGGCCTGCACCGCCTGGGCGCGGCGCAGCGACAGCACCATGTTGTAGCGTGCGCCGCGCGGCCCGGGATGGGCGGCGGAATTGTCGGTATAGCCGTCCACCTCGATCCGCGTCGTCTGGGTGTGGGTGGATGCCTGGGCAGCGGCCGCGACGATGCTGCGGGCACGCTCGGTCAGCGCCGCCTTGTCCCAGTCGAAGAACACCAGATAGGTCCGGCTCTGCGCGGGCGCCGGAGCCGCGGGTTCGGGCGCGGGCGGCGGCGGCGGGGGCGCCGGATTGAATTCGTAGCGCAGGCCCAGCAGCAGGGAATGGTTGAAATCGGTCTTGGTGTCGCGATTGCCCGACGACGCGCCATAGGGGTGCATCATGTCATAGCCGCCGATGGTGCCCAGCGCGCGCGCGCCGTGCGACTGGGGCCCCAGCATCGTCCAGAACCGGTATTCCGCGGTGGCCGACAACCCGACCACCCACGGCACCGGGAAGGCCAGGCCGAAGATCCCCTGATAGGCGAAATTGCCGTAGGTGCCGCCGATCTGCTGGCTGAAGCTGTTGTTCGGCGCGGTGACGCTGGCATTCATCGCCTGCCAGGCATAGCCGACGCCTGCGCCGAAATACGGGAACAGCCAACTCTTGCCGATATCCATGTCGAACAGGGCATTGGCCATGACGCCATAGGTCTGCTGGCGCCCGCCGGCCCGGCTGCCGGGCACTGCGCCCGAATTGAAGCCCTGCAGCCCGTTATTGCGGTAATTGCCCTCGATTTCCACGCGGAAGCCGTTGCCCAGGCCCCAGCCGACGCTGCCGATGCCGGTGACGCCGGTATGGTAGCTGTCGCGCCCGTCGGGGAAATTGGGCGAGGACCGTACCCGCTGGTCCTGGTTGAAGCTGGCCCCGCCGGCGCCGGCGACATACAGGCCCTGCACCGGCTGGGCAGCGGCCGGGGCCACGGACAGGACGGCGCCGAGGGCGCATGAAGCCGCGAGGAAGGACCCCGTAAGCAATCCGTGCCGCAATGTCATAACCTGTTCTCTCCCTTCGCCGGGCGCCGTCGATCGTCTCGCCCGGTCGAGCGAATATGCCTGGCCCGGCCGGCGGTCTCTCGTAAGAGCCCCCTTGCGGGCGGTCAATCACCGTCTTCTTTTGCCGAAAGATGGGCTTATGGCAATCCATGGGCTGCCCGGCCGCGCGTGGAACAGGTTGTGCGGCCCGTTGTGTGGCTCAGCGCACACAGCGCCCATGGTCAGATCAGCAGCGCCTCGAACGGGGGCAACAGGTTCGGCGCGTCGAATTCCAGCACCCACAGATCGGGGTCGCGGCCTACCTGGCGGGCGACATAGGCGTCGGCGGCCTGCTGGTCGACCGGTTCGACCCCCGTGCCGCGAATCCAGGCCGGACGCCCGTCCGGCGCCCGGGTCTGGCTCAGCACGGACAGGCGTCCGTCCCGCCCCAGCAGCACCGCCAGCACCCCCCCTGCATCCGCATCACCGCGGCGCAGCACCATGGCGGGGTGGCCGTCCTGGTTCGCCTGCCGGATGACGGCGGCAGCCCACAGGCTGGTACGCAGCCGGGCCTCGGTCATGGTCCGCCGCCCTCCGTCATCTCGTCCCGTTCCATCCGGCCGTCATTCGGTTTGCGGGGCATAGGTGCCCTCGTCGGGAATGGCGTCCAGGGCGGCGCGATATTCCGCCGGATTGTCCAGCAGCGACCGCGCGGCATCCAGGTCGGAATCGGTGCCGATGGCCGCCGGGCAGAATTTGCGGATCTCCAGGATCCGCGACACCGGCACCGGATAGCGCGCGGCCCGCGCGGCGTGAACAGCATCGCGCATGTCGTCCTGGCCGGCCGCCAGGTCCTGCAACTGCCGGGCCAGGTCGGCCTCGCCCCGGCTGGTGCAGAGCTGCGGCATCACGCCCAGCCCCTGCAGCGGCCAGCCCAGAGGTGCCAGCACGCGGCTCCAGGTCACGAACAATTCCCCGCCGTCGGGCATCTGGCCGATCGTCT
>NZ_JABXXP010000247.1 GCF_013376155.1 Nguyenibacter vanlangensis | reverse complement strand
AGCGCCGCATGCTGCACCGCGCGCAGGCGAGGCGATTGCTCCAGCAGATGCATGCGCGCCGCCTGGTGGCAATCGGGCGCCACCCTTGCCAGCAGGCGCAGCATGTCGGCCATCAGCGTTCCGCGCCCCGGCCCGGCCTCGATCAGACGGAACGGCGCCGGACGGCCCATCGCCTGCCAGGTGACGGCCACCCAGGCCCCCAGGATCTCGCCGAAGATCTGCGAGATCTCGGGCGCGGTAACGAAATCGGCGAACGGATCGCGCCCGGCATAGTAGGTCGCGTTGGCCCGCGCCATGAAACGATCCAGCCGTTCGGGCGCATCCGTGCTCACGGGCGTTCGGAGCCCGTATCGACCGGCATCAGCAGGGTCCGCGGCGGCCGGCGCATCGCCTGCAGCATCAGCCCCGCGCCGGCAATCGCCATGGGAATGCACAGGATCTGCCCCATGGTGGTGCCGAACGGCAGAAACCCGATAAAGGCATCCGGCTCGCGGAAACACTCGCAGATGCTGCGCGCCACGGCATAGCCGAACAGGAACAGCCCGGACAGGAAGCCCGGCCGCTCACGGATCGCCTGCCGGCGCGACATCACCCACATCATCGCGAACAGCGCCAGCCCCTCCAGCAGCGCCTCGTAGAGTTCGGACGGATGCCGCGGCTGGGGGCCGGCCTGAGGAAAGACCATCGCCCAGGGCAGGCCGGACGGCGCCGGGCGCCCCCACAATTCCCCGTTGATGAAGTTGGCGATGCGCCCCAGCCCCAGCCCGATTGGCACGACGACCGTCACCCGGTCGGAAAACGCCAGGAAACTCAGCTTATTGCGCCAGGAGAACAGCGCCAGCGCCACCACGACGCCAAGCGCCCCGCCATGGAAGGACATTCCCCCGCGCCAGACTTCCACCACCGCCATCGGATGCGCGAGATACAGCGATGGCTGGTAGAACAGGATATAGCCCAGCCGCCCCCCCAGCACGACACCCAGCGTCGCCCAGGTCAGGAAATCGTCGACCTGCAGCGCGGTCGCCGCACGGGGCGACAATCCCGCCAGGCGGCGCACCAGCCGCCAGCCGACCAGCAGCGCGGTGATATAGGCCATAGCATACCAGCGAATGGCCAGCGGCCCCACATGCACCATGACCGGATCGAATTGCGGAAATATCAGGACGGGCAGCATGCAGCGTCTTTCTGCTACGAAATGGCGTTACGAAATGGCGTCGGGGCGGCCAGGGACGAGCGGGCCGGACGATGCGTCACAGATATGGGTCGGGCGCGGCCAAGTAATCCCGCACGTACCGGCGGACCCCGTCTTCCAGCGTCGTGAACGGCCGTCCATAGCCCGCCGCCCGCAGGCGCGTCATGTCCGCGCAGGTATAGGATTGGTACTGTCCCCGCAAATTGGCGGGCATGTCGATGAATTCCACTTGCCTTGGCGCACCCGTGGCGTCGCACACCGCATGGGCTAGGTCCAGATAGGTCCGCGCCACCCCGGTCCCGCAATTGAACAGCCCGCTGACCTGCGGGTTGTCCAGCAGCCACAGCATCACGTCCACCACGTCGCCGACCCAGATGAAGTCCCGCGCCTGCGCTCCATCCGCCAATCCCTGCACATCTGACCGGAACAGCCGCGCCGGCAAGCCCTGACTGACCTCGTCATATTTCACCTTCACGACCGAGATCATCTTGCCCTTGTGGTATTCGTTCGGGCCGAAGACGTTGAAGAATTTCAGCCCCGCCCATTGCGGCGGCGCGGCCTCGCCCCGGGCCAGTCGCGCCATTACCTGCCGATCGAATACATGCTTCGACCAGCCATACAGGTTCAGCGGCCGCAGGGAGTCCAGCATTGCGGGATCGTCCGAAAACAGTTCCGACCGATCGGCGGCGCCATAGGTCGCAGCCGATGACGCATAGATGAAGCGCACACCGTGCCGCACGCACCACGCCCATAAACGCGCCGACAGGTCAATATTGGTGCGCCAGATCAGGTCTCCGTCACGCGCGGTCGTCTCGCTAATCGCGCCCAAATGGAACACAGCCGTCACGGCCGGCTGGCCGGCCAGGAAATCGTCCAGAGCCTCGGGCGCAAGCAGCCGCTCGGGGGCATGGCGCGCGATATTGCGCCATTTCCCTTCCGCACCCAGCCAGTCGACGATGACCGTCTCCTCGCCCCGCGCCCGAAGCGCCGCATGCAGACATGAGCCGATGAACCCGGCTCCACCGGTGATGATGATCATGACCTGACTCTATAGAGCAGTTCGCTGCGCGATCGAAGACCCGCGACGTCCCATGCCACCGGCCCGCCGTTTGCCGGATGGCCATCGTGGGCCGGAATGTCTATATGCTGCCAGATGCACCGCCGGGCGGCTTTGTCCAATCCGGCCACCACCCACCCTGGAACAGGAGGCTCCGCCATGCCCGACAGGCCCCGTATCTTCGACGATCTCGCTGGCGTTGCCGGCGGCGCCTTCTCGGCGCTGGCTGGACTGCGGGAAGAAATCGGCGCCATCGTTCGAGCCCGCGTCGACGAGGTCCTTTCGACGCTGAACCTGGTCCGACGAGAAGATTTCGAGGTGGTGCGCGAATTGGCCGGCCGGGCACGCTCGGCGCAGGAGGAGGCCGATGCCCGCCTCGCGGCGCTCGAGGCCCGAATCGTGGCCCTTGAAGCTCAACCCGGCACGCCCCCCTTTCCGCCCTCCATGCCCGGCGAAACGAACCCGACAGCCAACCCGTTCTGAAGCCGAACGAAACGCAAAAAAATCCGCAGGACGGCACGCCCGCGTCCGCGTGACTCTTGCCAGTCTGCCCGAACCGCCCATAGGGTTGAAATGTGGCCGCGTTCTCACCCGTGGCGGGAACGGCCAGCGGCCCGCTTACGCAGACGTCCGGGGTCCGGTGCGCGACGCCGGCCTCCCTCCACGGCTCAGGGGAGTCCCATATGCCTGCTCTCACGCCCTCCTCTCCCTCCCAGGACTCCAACCCGCTCGATCTCATGGAACAGATCGTCGGCGGCTATGAATGGGCGTTCGAACGCCGCAACGATTCCGAAATGGCCGCCGAGGCCCCCGGAAAATGGTGCGATTATGGTCTATATTTTTCCTGGTCGCGCGAAGTCAGCGCGATGCATTTCACCTGCACATTTGACCTGAAGGTCCCAACGCAGCAACGCCGGGCCTTGTTCGAACTGGTCGCCCTGGCCAATGAGCGACTGTGGATCGGCCATTTCGGCATGGATCTTGAGAGCGGCATGCCGCTGTTCCGCCACGCGGTCCTACTGCGTGGCGCCCCCGGCGCATCGATGGAAAGTCTCGAGGACATGGTCGATATCGCCATTACCGAGTGCGAGCGCTTCTACCCCGCCTTCCAGTTCGTGCTGTGGGGCGGCAAGACCCCTGCGGAGGCGCTGGAGGCCGCGATGCTGGATTGCGCGGGCGAGGCGTGAGCAACTCGGCCTCGCCGTTCGCTCCCATTCCCCCCCTGCTTCTGGTCGGGTGCGGACAGATGGGCGGCGCGATGCTGGCCGGCTGGCTGGCCGACGGACTTGCTCCGTCGGTCGTTCTCGACCGGCACCGCGACGATATCCCTGCGCCGCATCGCGTCGTGCGGGATGCCGCCGACCTTCCGCGGGATTTCGTTCCTTCCCTGATCGTCCTGGCCGCCAAGCCGCAGAAGGCTGCCGAGGTGCTGCCCGCCCTGGCCCCGTTCGCGCGCCAAGCGCCCATCCTGTCGGTCATGGCCGGCAAGACGGTCGGCGGGCTGACGGCGGCGCTGGCCGATGCGGGCTGCCCGGATGCCGTCGTCATCCGGGCCATGCCCAACACGCCCTCGGCGATCGGGCAGGGCATGACGGTCTGCTATGCCCCGCCCGGGGCCAGCGACGCCCAGCGCGCCTTGTGCGAACGCATACTCTCGGCCATCGGCGACACGGCCTGGGTCACCCGGGAAGAGCAGATGGACGCCGTGACCGCGATCTCGGGCAGCGGCCCGGCCTATGTCTTCCTGCTTGCCGAACTGATGGAACAGACAGGCACCGCGCTGGGCCTGCCGCCGGAACTCGCCCGCCGCATCGCCCGCCGCACCGTTTCGGGG
>NZ_JABXXP010000246.1 GCF_013376155.1 Nguyenibacter vanlangensis | reverse complement strand
GCTCGCCGCCGACTGGGCCGCGCCGCTCCAGGGGCGCTTCGACGTCGTCTTCAGCAACCCGCCCTACATCCCCAGGGGCGACCTGGCCGGCCTGATGCGCGATGTCCGCGATCACGAACCCATGCGCGCGCTCGATGGCGGACCGGACGGACTCGATGCCTACCGCCATCTCACCTTCCTGCTGCCGTCGCTGCTGGCCCCCGGCGGAATTGCGATCTTCGAAGTCGGAATCAGCCAGGATCGCGATATGCCCGCCCTCGCGCGCGCAGCGGGCCTTGACATCGCCGCGATCCGCACCGATCTCGGGGGCATCCCACGCGCCGTCCTGATGCAACGCGCTACGGCCTGAGCCAAAAAAACCATTTGGCAGACGTAGGATGAGAGAATAAATTGACCAGGAATGCAGGCAGGGGCCTTGACCCTCATGAAACTGCCGCATCCCGGATCCTGACCACATGACGACAGGTATGATCGCCATCGCGGGCAGGGTCGTGCATATCCCGCATAGCGGAATCGGGATCGTAAGCCGGGCGGCAGCCGGGCGCCAACTAGGACAATAGGGGACTGACGGTCCCGGCGGTCGCGGAACAGCGGCGATCGTTAACAGGAAAGTGCTGCGACACTTATGAATATGAAACGCATGCGGGGCCGGCACCATCGCTCTGGCGGCAGCAACGGCGGCGGCGGCAGTACGCGCCAGCATAACGGCCAGATCCCTCTCAACCGGAACCATGTCTTCGACAGTAACGGTCCGGATCTGCGCATCCGCGGCACCGCGCAGCAGCTATTCGAGAAATATCTTCAGCTCGGCCGCGACGCCAGCGGCTCCGGCGACCGCGTGATGGCCGAGGCTTATTTCCAGCACGCCGAACATTATTTCCGCATTCTTAACGCCATGACTCAGGCGGCGCAGCAATCGCAGCAGGAACGCCAGGAGCGTCAGGACCGCCAGCCCCGCCACCGCGCCAACACGGTCGAAACCGATGAAGGCGATCCGGCCGACCCCGCCGCCACGGACGACCCGCCGGCCGACAAGGACAAACCCGACATCCAGTTCGCCCCAGCGGAGATCTGACCCCGCGAGATCTGACCCCAAGATCCGATCCGGCGCGGCGGCGGGGGCCGCGCGGGCTCACGGCGGATCGGCCAGCACGGTCCTGATCGCCCCGGTCAGCTTCGCCAGCTCGCCGGGCGTGATGGTAAAGGACGGTGTCAGATAGACGATGGTCCGGAACGGCCTGATCCAGACGCCCTGCTCGACCAGCCGGGCCTTCAGCCGGTTCATGTCGCCGATCCGTTCCAGCTCCACCACGCCGATCGCGCCCATGACGCGCACGTCACGCACGCCAGGCAGGTGGCGGCACGGCTCCAGCTCCGCGCGCATCTGCGCGCCGATCGCCGCGACCTGTTCCAGCCGGGGCTCGCCGGCAAACAGGTCCAGCGACGCATTGGCACAGGCGCAGGCCAGCGGATTGGCCATGAAGGTCGGCCCATGCATCAGCGCATGCAGCGGATCATCCGACAGGAAGGCCGCGAAGACATGCCGCCGCGCCACGGTGGCGGCCAGCGGCACCGTGCCGCCCGACAGCGCCTTGGACAAGGTGATGATGTCGGGGACGATCCCGGCCTGCTCGCAGGCGAACAGGCTGCCGGTCCGCCCGAACCCGGTAAAGACCTCGTCCAGGATCAGCAGTACCCCATGCCGGTCCGCCAGGTCGCGCAGGAAACGCAGGCTCGCCGCGTCATGGAACAGCATGCCGCCGGCCCCCTGCACCAGCGGCTCGACCAGAATCGCCGCCACCTGTCCCGCCTCGCGCGCCATCAGCCGCTCCAGCGCGTCGCGCGACGCGTCGTCCCGCGGCAGGTCGGCAATGAAATGTTCGGGCAGCACGCCGGCGAACAGGCTGTGCATCCCTTCCTCGGGGTCACATACCGCCATGGTCGCCAGCGTGTCGCCGTGGTAGCCGCCGCGAAACGCCACCAGCCGGCTCCGCCCGCGCACGCCGCGATTCAGCCAGTACTGCACCGCCATCTTGATCGCGACCTCGACCGCGACCGACCCCGAATCGGTAAAGAACACCCGCTCCAGGTCGCCCGGCAGCAGGTCGGACAGCCGCCGCGCCAGGCGCAGCGCCGGCTCATGCACCAGCCCGCCGAACATTACGTGCGGCATGCGCGCCAACTGCGCCATCGCCGCCTGGCGGATATGCGGATGGTTATAGCCGTGGCAGGCCGTCCACCACGACGCGATGCCGTCGACCAGTTCTCGCCCGTCGGCCAGCCGGATGCGGCACCCCTCGGTCGCCACCGCCGGCAACGGCGGCGATACGGTGCGCATCTGGGTATAAGGCAGCCAGATATGGGGCAGCCCGGCCCCCAGCCAGTCCGGTCCGCTCATCGTCACTCTCCCCGGACCCAGGTCCGCAATTGACCGGCCCCCGGCGGTCCGGCAGAAAACGTCGCTTCATGGCAAACACCGCTTCATGACCCGTTTCGATCCCTATTTCCAGTCGGCGCTCGATGCCTTGTCCCGGCAGCATCTCCGGCGCGACCTGGCGCCGCTCGCCCATCACGGCCCGGCCATCGTCCGGCGCGACGGGACGGAATTGCTGAATTTCTCCTCCAACGACTATCTCGGCCTGTCCCGCCATCCCGCCTTGCGGGACCGCGCCATCGACTGGACCCGCCGTTTCGGCACCGGCAGCGGCGCCTCGCGCCTGGTCACCGGCACCACCGACCAGCATCGCCTGGTCGAGGAAAAGCTCGCCCGCTTCAAGGGGACCGAGGCCGCGCTCCTCTTCGCCTCGGGCTGGCAGGCCAACGCCGCCGTGCTGCCGTCGCTGTTCCGCCTGTCGCGCGAACAGGCAGGCGCCCCCGCGCTGGTCTTCACCGACCGCCTCAACCATGCCAGCATGCACCATGGCTGCCAGGCCGCCGGCGTCCGGCAGATCCGCTTCGCCCATAACGATCTCGACCATCTCGATCAGCTTCTGGCCCAGCGCCGAGGGCAGGCCGGCCTGCGCTTCATCGTCACCGAAAGCGTCTTCAGCATGGATGGCGACCGCGCCGACATCGCCGGCCTGCGCGCCCTGGCCGACCGCCATGAGGCCTTCCTCTATCTCGACGAAGCCCACGCCACCGGCGTTCTGGGACCGCAGGGCAGGGGCCTGTCCGCCCAAAGCGGGCATATCCAGAGCGGAAGCACCCCATCCGGCGGAGCCGATCTCGCCATGGGCACGTTCAGCAAGGCGATGGGCAGCTTCGGGGCCTATGTCGCGGGCTCGCGCGCCCTGTGCGACTGGCTGGTCAGCACCTGCTCCGGCTTCATCTACACCACCGCGCTGCCGCCCGGCCTGCTGGGCGCGATCGACGCGGCACTCGACCTGGTGCCCACCATGGACGCGGCCCGCGCCCACCTGTCCGCGATCTCCGACCGGGTCCGCACCGGCATCGCCGCCCTGGGCTGGGACACCGGCGCCTCGACCACCCAGATCGTCCCGGTCATCGTCGGCCCCGCCGACCGCACGCTGCAACTCGCCCGCACCCTCACCGACCACGGCATCCTCGGCAGCGCCATCCGCCCGCCGACCGTCCCCGCCGGCACCGCCCGCATCCGCCTCGCCCTCAGCGCGGCGCATGATGATTCGATGATCGACCGCCTGCTGCGGGCCCTCGCGGCGGGAACGGGGCCGGCATGACGGTGCCGGTTCCCGCCCCCTCCGAACGCCCCGGCCTGCTGCTGGTCCATGGCTGGGGATTCACCCCGGATTTCTGGAACCCGGTCCTGGACCGGCTGGACCATCCGGATCCCGTCACGCTCGATTTCGGCTTCTTCGGGCCGGACTCGCTCGCCGCGCGCCCAACCCGCCCCTTCGTTGCGGTCGGCCATTCGCTCGGCGCGCTCTGGCTGCTGCTGCACCGTTCCGAAGCCTGGGTCGGCCCCTGCGCCGGTCCCTGCGTGGGACTGGTGCTGCTCAACGGCTTCGCCCGGTTCGGCGCCGCCCCCGACTATCCGGCGGGCGTCGCCCCTCGCATCATCGACCGCATGGCGCACGGACTGGACAGCAACCCCAACGACGTCGTCGCCACGTTCCGCGCCCGCGCCGGCATCGCG
>NZ_JABXXP010000245.1 GCF_013376155.1 Nguyenibacter vanlangensis | reverse complement strand
GGAGCGTTTCGTCCCCTGACCCGCTGGCCGAACTGCGCCTGCGCCGCCTGCTGCGCAGTTTCGGCCTGCATGCCGAGCATTGCGTGGCGGCGCTGGTGGCCGACGACCGTGCCGCGCTGATCCGCGAAAGCGCCGACACGCTGAAACGGCTGATGGAAATCTGGGTCGCCTGCGACATCCCTGCCGCCTCGGTCTGGACCGAACTGGACCGCCGCACCCAGGTCGGCGAATTGCTGGCCAGCCTGAACCGCACGCCCGGCGGCCGGACCGGGCGGGCCGGCCGGGCCATCCCCCACCCCTGGCGCATCCGCACGACCAAGCTGCCCTAGTGTCCCGATTCCGAAATTCGCAAGCGAATTTCGGAATCGAAAGGACACTAGAATCAATATTTTAGTGTCCTGATGTCGTCGCGGCCCGTTATGCTGCCGCCTTGACGTATTCCGCGTTCGAATTGACGAAAAACAAGAACGTTTCGCGGGGTGGAAATCACAATCACGACAAGTCTCATTATGTGTCGGAATGTTAAAAATTTAGTAATACCATATTGTTTTTAATACTGACATAGCCATTCCGGTACCGGGTTCGGACGATGTCAATTCATAAAAAACAATATTACAGATTTATTGAGCCAATGCGATTTATATGCTCGATATTTATAATGACGCATCATTGCTTTATTTATCTGACGAATTATAATTTTCTTAATCATACACATGTATTGGTCGACTTTTTCTTTCTGTTGAGCGGGTTTGTCGCAGGCAATGCGGATGAACAGAAAATAGTTTCGGGAACGACGACATTCGGGGGCTATGCCCGGCATCGGCTTCTGCGCCTGGCGCCGCTGATGATACTCGGCGTGGCCGTCGGCTCTGTCGTTCTGATCATGAGACATCCTCATGCGGGGGCGGCATTTACTGCCCAGGTCGTGCTGTTCGGGGTTCTGAACCTTCTTCTTCTGCCGAAATTCTGGTCGGCGTCGGGTTTTCCGGACTATGCCGTCGTCTCGGATCCGCCCCTCTATACCGTGTTGTATCAGACCGCGGTCACCTTGTTCTGGGCCCGGTTCCTGGCAGGGGCTTCGACCCGGTGGCTCGTCTGCCTGGCCATCGTCCTGGGGATTGCGCTGGGGGGCGTCGCGCATCGCAACGGCGGCTTCAATATCGGCTGGGGGAGTTCAGGCGCCGGCTGGGGGTATCTGAGAACGGGCTATGATTTCGTCGCCGGGCTGGTGGTCTTCAGGTTCAGCCGCGCGATTCTCGGGCGCATGCCCTGGCATCCCGCCTTTGCGGTGCTGGCCGTCGGGACGATCCTGCTGATCGTCTTTCCGCCCTTCTCCTCGCTTCCCTGGCGGCTGGCCACCTTCTACGTCCTGCCGCCGGCCGCGCTGATCCTGGGCCTCTCGGCGGGGGATCGCCGGCTGGTACCGGGCGATGTGTGGCTGGGCCGGCTGTCCTATGCCAATTACGTCGTCCACACGCCCATCCTGTTCTTTGTCGCGCTGCTCATCGGGAGCACGTCGAACCTTGTCGTGATCGCCCTGGTGGCATGCCTCTGCGTGACCGTCGCGGCCCTGGCGATGACCTGTTACGACCAGCCGGTCTCCGGCTGGCTGCGAAAGCGGGCAAGCCTGTCGCTTGTCGCGCGTCCGGTATCGGGCGAGGTGAAAGAGACCGGGGCCACCTGACGCCCCCTGCACGGTCCGACACGTCGCCCTTCGCCCCCCGATACGGCCGACATGCCGGCCGGGCTCTTTTCCCCGTCCTCGTGCGCTGGCATAAGCGGCCACATCCGCGCCACATGTCGGGCCGATCCTTTCCGGCCCCCAGCCCGAGGAGCGTTCCTGCCTGATGCCGCACGGCAACCCGACGAGCGATCGCCGATGAACTGGCCACCGACGGGCCCGGAATGGGTCGATCTGTCGGCCGGGCTGGTGGTGATCGTCTCGGCCCTGTTCGGCTATGGCCGGGGGTTGGTGCGCGAGTTGCTGGGCCTGGGCACCTGGGCCGGGGCGCTGCGGCTGGCCGCGCGCTGGACGGCGCCGGTCGAACGGGTGCTGGCCCCGCATCTCGGCAATCCGCTGCTGGCCAATACGCTGGGCTTCGCGCTGCCGTTCATCGGCTTGCTGATCGTCTTCACCCTGGTCGCGCAGGCCTGCGGCCGGATCGTCCGCGACTCCCTGCTGGGCGGGCTGAACAGCATGCTGGGGCTGCTGTTCGGCGGGCTGCGCGGCTATGGGCTGCTGGTCGTGGCCTATCTGCTGGCCAGCCTGGTGAGCGCGCCGTCCGACTGGCCCGCGCCGGTGCACATGGCGCGCGTCACCCCCCTGGTCGAGCAGGGGGCCTTCCTTCTGCGGCGCTGCCTGCCCATCTTCCTGCAGCCGAAGCTTGCGTAAGATGCTTGCGTCGGACGGACGGACGCGTCATGACGCCCCGGACCGGACCCGTTTGGGATCTCGCCCGCGCCCATATGCCGACCACGCGCCCCGCCCCCGATGCCACCCCGGGCGCCCGTCGAGGAAAGAGAGTGCCGACCATGCCGACCCGTTACCCGCCCCAGGAAGACGCCACGCACGACGCCACGCACGACGCCGGCGATGCCGCACACGAGTCCTGGCATGATGACGACAAGCCGCATGAGGAATGCGGCGTCTTCGGCGTCTGGAACGTCAACGACGCCTCGGCCCTGACCGCGCTGGGCCTGCATGCCCTGCAGCATCGCGGGCAGGAGGCGACGGGCATCGTGTCCTATGACGGCGCACGCTTCCATACGCACAAGGGGCTGGGCCTGGTCGGCGACGTGTTCGGCGACGCGCGGGTGATGACCACGCTGCCCGGCCATCGCGCGGTGGGGCACAACCGCTATGCCACCACCGGCGCCACCTTGATCCGCAACGTGCAGCCGCTGTTCGCCGATTTCGAGTTCGGCGGCCTGGCCGTCGCCCATAACGGGAACCTGACCAATGCCGAGGCGCTGCGCCGGGCGCTGGTGCGCCGGGGCTGCATCTTCCAGTCCACCACGGACAGCGAGGTCTTCATCCATCTGATCGCGATCTCGCTTTATTCCAACGTGGTGGACCGGCTGATCGACGCGCTGAAGCAGGTGCTGGGCGCCTATTCGCTGGTGGCGCTGTCGCGCGACGCGCTGATCGGCGTGCGCGATCCGCTGGGTGTCCGCCCGCTGATCCTGGGCCGCATCGCCGGCGACAACGGTGCCGCGCCGTCATGGGTGCTGGCCAGCGAGACCTGCGCGCTGGACATCGTGGGCGCCGAATTCGTCCGCGACGTCGAACCGGGCGAGATCGTCATCATCGACAATGACGGCGTGCGCTCGGTCAAGCCGTTCGGCGCGCAGGAGCCGCGTTTCTGCGTGTTCGAATATATCTATTTCGCCCGTCCGGACTCGGTGCTGGACGGCAAGCCGGTCTATGAGGCCCGCAAGCGCATCGGCATGGAACTGGCCCGCGAGAGCGCGGTCGAGGCCGACGTCATCGTCCCGGTGCCGGATTCCGGCGTGCCCTCGGCCATGGGCTATGCGGCGGCCAGCGGCATTCCCTTCGAGCTTGGCATCATCCGCAACCATTATGTCGGCCGCACCTTCATCGAGCCGACCGACCAGATCCGCCATCTGGGCGTCAAGCTGAAACACTCGACCAACCGGCCGGTGCTGGACGGCAAGCGGGTGGTGCTGGTCGACGATTCGATCGTGCGCGGCACGACCTCGCGCAAGATCGTCGACATGGTCCGCGCCGCCGGCGCGCGCGAGGTGCATATGCGCATTTCCTCGCCGCCCACCACGCATTCCTGCTTCTACGGCATCGATACGCCCGAGCGCAGCAAGCTGCTGGCCGCGCAGCACGACCTGAAGGAAATGGCCGAACTGATCGGCGTCGACAGCCTGGCCTTCATCTCGTTCGACGGGCTGTATCGCGCGCTGGGCCATGCCGACCGCAAGGCCGCCGAAGGCCGTTACTGCGACGCGTGCTTTACCGGCGATTATCCGATCCGGCTGGTGGACCAGGAGGAGGCCGAAGCGGGGACTGGGACTGGGACTGGGACTGGGACTGGGGCCACGCTGCCCGGCGCCGCGTGACGGCACGCCTGCCGCCATGCCTGCCCGAGGGCAGCGTGGCGCTGGTC
>NZ_JABXXP010000244.1 GCF_013376155.1 Nguyenibacter vanlangensis | reverse complement strand
CAGCAGGCTCTCCTGGTTCACGCGCGGCGTCCGGCGCATTGTCAGGCTCCTCCAGTTCCGCAAACCAATGCCGCCATTATGGGCATCCGGATGAAACTGATGGGTGGTGAGGCCAACTCGCCATTCGCCCCGCCAAATTGCTCCAGAAGCATGGCACCGAATCTCGGATCGGCTTCACCGATCCGCACTGTGTACATCAGCTTTTTTACATGATGGTACATGACACATTCGCATATCTTCAAAATATAGCGCTTCCCCCGGTGGGTTTCGCAGTCCAGAAAGGGCGTTGCCATCATCGGCCTGGATCTGGCCAAGAACGTGTTTCAACCTGACTGCTAGGTATTCCCTTCCGTCCCACGTTGCTCCGGCTGGTGGGCATTGGCCTGCGGATTGCTGATCTGTTGAGCGATTTCGGAAAGCAGGGAATCGGTCCGCCTTTCCTCGCCCAGTGTTTCGTCCAGCAACTTTTCCGCATTTGAAAGGCCAAGATCGGCCGCCCATGTCTTCAACGTGCCGTAGCGGGTGATTTCATAATGCTCGATCGCCTGAGCGGTGCCGATCAGTACCGCGTCGGACGCCTCCGATCCACCAAACTCTTCCAGATCATCCTCCATTTCGGCAAGAATTCCCTGCATCGCCTCGCAGGTCTTGGAGCGCGGGGCCTTGCCGATAATTTCGAAGACCTGATTCAAGCGCTCGATATGCTGCATCGTTTCGCCACGGTGCGTCTCGAACGCCTCCCGCAACTCCGGTTCCTGCGCCACGCGCTCGGACCTCTTCAATGCCTTTACGATCTGCTTTTCAGCGAAATAGATATCTTTCAGCGTTTCATAAAACGCATCAGACAATGTCTTTTCTCTTGTCGACATGATGTCTTCCACTTCGTTTTTTACCATCTAGATCGGAACAGGTTCCGACTCTGGCCGAAGCGCCTCCGGCACTCACCGCCCGCTCGAAAAAGGATCCGTGGCTGCTAACAACCCCCGTCCGGGTGGAGTTTCGTCTCGGCGCTGGTTTAGTTTTTCGTCCTGTGGAACAGGATCGGAAAGGAGGAATGCGGTATACCGCTACCCAGCGTGAGGCGTCATCATCACCTTTATGCATCCTTCCCGTTTTGCACGAAAAGCCTCGTACAGCTCCGGACCATCTTCAAGTTTTGCACGATGGGTTATGATGCTGTCCGGCCGCAACCGGCCGGCAAGGATAAGATCCAGAAGCGGCCGCATATAGCGCAGCATGTGCGTCTGCCCCGTACGCAGGGTCAGGCCCTTTTGCATCAGCGCGCCCAGGGCGATGGGACCGACCTGGGCGACGAAGACCCCCGGCATGGACACTGTTCCGCCTGGACGGCAGGCCAGGATTGCCTGGTTCAAGGCAAAAGGCCGCTCGAAACTGGTCACGGCACCCATCACCACCGAGGCCACGCTCTGGGCCGTGGTCGCGCCGTGGCTTTCCAGCCCCACTGCTTCGATAACGGCGTCCGGCCCGGTTCCCTTGGTCATGGCCAGGATCTGTTCCTGCATGCCATGTCAACGCGCGCATGATGATTTCCCCCTGTCCGGGACACCTCCCGCATATGGCAGTCCGGTCCCCAAGAGACAGGAAAAATCTCCAACGTCCGGAACACGTCCCGGTGAGAGTACAAATGAGCCAATGGAACAGATAAATTTGACGATCTCTTCACGCAAGCTTGCGGCGTAGACATGCAACATCTGTGAACGTGGCGTCTTGTCTGACTGCCGGACGAATTCCGGCAGCTCGCTGCAAAGGAATCCGAGCCATGAGCAAGACGCCATCCGGGCACCTGCTTGACTGGCTGCGCGACGCGCATGCCATGGAAGAACAGGCAGAAAAGATGCTGCAGGCCCAGGCTGCCCGCCTTGAAAATTATCCTATCCTGCAGGAAAAAATTCGGCAGCACCTGGAGGAGACACGCCGCCAGGCCATTCTGATCCGCGGCTGTATCGAACGCCACGGCAGCAGCCCGTCCGGCCTCAAGGATACGGGCGGGAAGCTCATGGCCATGCTGCAGGGCCTGGGCGGTTCGCTGATGGCGGACGAAGTGATCAAGGGCTCCATGGCGAGCTACGCCTTCGAACATTTCGAAGTGTCCGCTTACGTGGCGCTGATCGCCACCGCCGAGTTCTGCGGCGACATCCAGACGCGTGACGTCTGCGCGCAGATCCTGGAGGAGGAAAAGGCCATGGCCAAATGGCTGGCGCAGGCCCTGCCGGAAACAGTGGGGCTGTTCCTGACCCGCGACAGCACAGAAACCGGCAGCGCGAAGCGATAGGCGGCCGGCCTCACCATGCCGCCGGGGCAGGACGCGACGGCGATGAAGAACTGGTCAGCGTCGCGATGTATGAACGTGACAGCCAACATCTCCATTGACTGGTTACGCATTTGGCGGCCTCGGCGCCGCTGCCGTTCACGATCGCCTTCGGCCTCGACGTTGTGATCGCCGCGGACCTTATGCTGGAGGGAGATGGTCGCGCGGGCGCATGGTCGGCGTAGCGTGTTCGGGCTGTGGTGCGTCTGGCCGATGGCGATACGGCGATCCAGCAACCCCTGATCCGCCGCACCGTTGATTCCGGGCCCTCCGACTGGCCGATGACTTTCGCGGTCATGCGGAAACCGACGGGCTTTTCCCGGTACGCCCACGTCACAGGCACAGTCCGAAACCTACGCAAAGGGGACCTGCGATGGCCGAGGCCGAAATCGTCCTGATGCGGCACGCCGAAAAGCCGGACAAGGCGCGCGACGAAATCGGCCTGTCCCCCACCGGCCGCCCGGACGAACACGCACTCGGCGCCCGGGGCTGGCAACCCGCGGGCGCGCTTGCCCTGTTGCTGGGCAGCGACCCGTGCGTCCAGGCGTCCTTGCCGACGCCCGACAGAATCCTCGCCTCCGCTTTTCGCAAGGATGGGGGCCACAGCCGCCGGCCGGAACAGACCGTATTGCGCCGGCCGCCGGGCGTGCATCTGGTCTACTGGGAGCGTGAAGGCCTGCCGGGCCCGGCAAGCGCGATCGCGCCGGACGCCCTGGCGGACATTCCCGAAAAACGGACATGGCCGGCGGAGCGTTTCGACGTGTTCTGGCGCCGTCCGCATCCGCGCGTGGCGGTTCACGCGGTCCAGCCAGTGCCTGCTGCCCGGCGATATGGACCGGCCCTTGACGCTGCGGGGCTGACGGCCCGCCCGTACGGATCCGGCCTCGACAAGGATCGATCCCATGAATGTAAGCGAGTTCGTCTGGCGTCGTCTTTGCGAATGGGGATTGCGCCGCGTCTATGGATATCCCGGCGACGGCGTCGGCGGTCTGGACGTCGCGCTGCAGAAGATGCTGGACCTGGGCATGGAATACGTCCAGGTCCGGCACGAGGAAATGGCGGCCTTCATGGCCTGCGCGCACGCCAAGTTCACCGGACAGATCGGCCTTTGCTACGCCACGTCGGGACCAGGCGCCATCCACCTTCTCAATGGCCTGTACGACGCCAAGCTGGACCATGTCGGGGTCGTCGCCCTGGTCGGACAACAGGCGCGATCGGCGATCGGTGCGCAGTACCAGCAGGAAATCGACCTGCAATGCCTGTTCAAGGACGTGGCCGGCGCATTCGTCGCCACCGCCTCCGTACCGTCGCAGGTACGGCACCTGGTCGACCAGGCGGTGCGGATCGCCGCCGCCGAACGGGCACCGACCTGCGTGATCCTGCCGAACGACCTGCAGGAATTGCCCTATGCCGACCCGCCGGTGGCGCATGGCGCGACCCACACCGGGACAGGCTTTCCCGACACGGCCATGGTGCCGGACGACGCAGCCCTGCACCGTGCCGCGGCGGTGTTGAACGAAGGACGCCGGGTCGCGAATCCTGGCCGGCGCGGGCGCGCTGGACGCGACCGACGAACTGCTGGCGGTGGCCGAGATGCTGGAGGCTGACGTGGCCAAGGCCCTGCTGGGCAAGGCCGCCCTGCCCGACGACCTGCCTTTCGTCACCGGATCGATCGGCCTGCTGGGCACCCAGCCATCCTGGGTGACGTGCTCCCCGAAAATTGGACCAGTTCGAGTTGGAATTTTCCACTTATGATCCCGTGCTCGGGATGAGGAGAGTTCCATGAAGGCATCGAAGTTCACCGAGGCGCAGA
>NZ_JABXXP010000243.1 GCF_013376155.1 Nguyenibacter vanlangensis | reverse complement strand
GCCACGGGGGCCGCATCCGGACGGCAGCGGCGGCAGGCGCGAAAACCCGCCGCACGCGCCGCCTCCCGGCTGTCATAGATGCGCACATTCTCGGGCCGGGCGGTGCGCGACGGGCAGGACGGGCGGCAATACACGCCCGTGGTCGTCACCGCGTACCAGAATAATCCGTCCGCCGCACGGTCGCGGGCGACGATCCGCCGCCAGCGCGGGTCCTGATCGGTCGTCTCCGGCACCGGCCGGACGGCAAGGGGCATATCCATCGGCTGCATCCCGTCTGTCGTGATGTCCATGCCCTCCATCCTGCCGTCTCGCCGGCGGCCCCGCATCCCGGATCCTGCTCCCGAATTTCATCCGGTGCGCGCGGCGTGCCCCCATCCGGATCGAGGGAATATTGGAATATTGGCGCCGTCGCCCACCACCGCCACCATCCGGCGCAAATTCCCGGCGCACATCCTGCGCCATGCCGTGCCGCACATCCAAAAAAGAACCGCTTCAATCGATATCCGGCCGGATCGCCTCGGCAGCCGGGCGCTGGGGCGCAATGTCGGCGGGGCCGACCGTGTCGGCATAATGGTTGCCGAAATGGCTGCGGACGTAATTCACCACCGCAGCCACCTGGGTGTCCGACAATTTGTCGGCGAACCATGGCATGCCGCCGAAACCGTTCAGCACGACATAGGCCGGATAGCCTGCCGCCGCGAGCTTGGGATTGCCCGCCAGCGCCGGGAAACGCGCCGCCCCCACGGCCCCGCGTCCGTCCGCCATGTGGCAGCCCTGGCACAGTGTGCGATAGATCGCGCCGCCATCATTGGTGGCGATCGCACGCCCGGCAATGGCGTCCGCGCTGTCGGCCCGTGCCGGCACGGACAGGGCGGGGGAGATCAGCGCGGCCAGCAGGATCAGCGCCGGCAATGGGTGGTTCAGGCGGATCATCAGGCGGCTCCGATCGCACGGCGATGCAGGCGGGTGACGGCGTCCAGCGACGACAGGATCGCCCCTTCCTGCCAGCATCCGAAGAATGAGGCATGCTCGCCGGCCAGTACCAGGCGGTTATCGATCGCGCACAGGTCGCGATAATGCATCTTGCGGGCCTGTTCGCTCCACAGCGCGCAACAGCCCAGCGTCCAGGGCACGCGGCTCCATGCCACGGCGGCGCCGGTCGAAAATTCCTTGCGGTACTGCGGATGAATCACCGCGCCCTGGGCCAGCGCCGCCTCGATCCGCTCGGCCGGGCTCAGGCCCGCGAAACGGAATGCCTCGGCATCCTCATACATGTAGCCGCCCAGCAGCACCGCCTTGCCGCGCGAGAAATAGCCCGTGCTGGGATAGGAAATCTGGTTGATCGGCAGGTCGGTGAAACTGATGCCGCCATAGATCTGCTCGTCTTCTTCCCAGAAGCGCCGGTTGAATTCCAGACCGATCTTGACCGACGACAGATAGGGCACGGCGGCGATCGCCGCCTTCATCGGGCCGCCGACCTGCACATCCAGTTGCGACAGCACCGACAGCGGAATGGTGCAGACGCAATAATCGGCCTGGGCCACGCGCGGCGCATTGCCGTGCGCTTCGTCGATATAGGACACGCTGACGCCGTGCTGATCCTGATGGATCGCCGTCACCCGGCAGCGCATGGTGATCAGGTCGCCGACCTGGCGGGCAAACCCCTTGCCGATCTGGTCCATCCCGCCCACGGGCTGAAACATCGTGGTCTGGTGGTCCAGGCTGGCATTGGTGGCCAGCGCCAGCCATAGCCCCGACCGCATCAGCGCGTCGCGCGGCAGCGGGTCGGACGGCACGGGCGCGCCGTCCGGGCCGCCGCCCTGCGGCTTGGCAAAGCCCCGGCGCTGCGACGTCATGATACTTTTGGTATAGGCGAATGTTCCGTCCAGCATGCCGCACGCCTTCAGCGCCTGCAGCAGATGCTCCCGCTCGTCGTCGCCGACCGGCAGGTCCAGCCTGTGCTGGTCGATCGCCTTGGCCAGCAATTCCGAGGTGTGGCCGGCATAATCGGCTGCGATGGTGCGATAGCGCTGCTTTTGCCCGCCGAAGGCCCCCGTCGCATGGACATAGGCGTTGAAATTGACCTGCACGAACGGTTCCAGCGCCACGCCGAACGCCCGGCAATAATGCAGCAGCGCCTGGTGGTGGTACGGGATGCGCCAGGGGCCGGGATTGAAATAATTCCCGGGCGCGAAGCCGATATTCTGCGTGGCGCCGCCCAGTTCGGTAAACCGGTCGCCGCCATGCAGGCTGAAATTCCGGCCGCCGGCACGGTCCTGATATTCCAGGATCCGCACCGAATAGCCGGCCTTGCGCAACTCATAGGCGGCCAGCATGCCCGCCAGCCCCGCGCCCAGCACCAGCACCGACGTGCCGGGCCTGGCGCCATCCAGCCTGGGCGGACCCGCGAAATCGCGCCCGGCGGCGTGGCCCAGGGCGGTCATCGCTTGATACAGCGCTGCCGACCCGCCCACCGCGCCGATCCGCGACAGAAGCTGGCGCCGCGTCTGCGGCGCAAATTCCGGGCTGCTGGTCATCCTGTTACGGTCCTTCGTCGGTCTCGGGCGCCGATCTCGGGCGTCTCGTTTCGGTCTTCGATATGGCCTGCGGGCCATTTCCGCAACAGCGGGTGCGCGACGCTCCGGCATGGCGGCATTGGAAGTACGGCGCGATCTGCCCTATGCGGTCGTCATGACCGTGCTTACGCTCCGCCCCGTTGCGCGCGCCGACGCTTCGGATTTGATCCGCGCCAATCGCGACAGCCGCGATTATCATGCCCCCTGGGCCCGGCCCTTCACCGACCCGGACGGGTTCGATACCTGGTTCGCCCAATGCGCCACCGGTTCCGCCGTGGGGCTGGTCGCGCGCCATGGAGGCGATGGCGGGGTGATCGGGGTCTTCACCCTCAGCCAGATCGTCATGGGTGCGTTTTGCAGCGCGTATCTGGGCTATTACGGCATGCGGGCTTATGCGCGGCGGGGGCTGATGACGCAGGCGCTGCGCCTGACCCTGGCCCATGCCTTCGACGAACTGGGCCTGCACCGGGTCGAGGCCAATATCCAGCCCGGCAATCTGGCCTCGATCGCCCTGGTGCGCCGCGCCGGTTTCCGGCAGGAGGGATTCTCCCCCCGCTATCTGAAGATCGACGGGGCCTGGCGCGACCATGAACGCTGGGCCCGCCTGTCGGACGACCCGGTAGACGACCCGGTTTCAGGCTGAAACCGGGGGCAGGGGGATGCGATCCGTCGCGGCCCCCTGCCGGGCGGGAATCAGCGCATCGTGTCGGCGGTCGGGATCTTCAGCGTTGCCGCCAGGAAGGATTCGCGCGCCTCATCCACGTGCGTGCGCAGCGCCGGGTCGGTCAGCATATGCGTGCCCGGCAGAAGCAGCAGGTTGTACGGACGCCCGGCGCGGATGAAAGCCTGCGTCAGCTTCATCGTGTTTTCGAAATACACGTTATCGTCGGTCAGCCCGTGCATGATCAGCAGCGGTCGCGACAGTTGCGCGGCATAGGTCAGCACGTTGCTGGCCGCATAGCCCTGCGGATCGTCCTGCGGCGTGCCCAGATACCGTTCGGTATAGGCCGTGTCGTAATCGGCGAAATCCGCCGGCGGCGCGCCCGCGACCCCCACCTTGAAGACATCCGGCCGGCGGATCGTCGCCATCGCGGTGAAATACCCGCCGAACGACCAGCCATAGACGCCCACCCGCGACAGATCCAGTTCGGCATAGCGTTTTCCCAGCGCCGCCAGCCCGTCGGCCTGGTCGCGCAACGGCAGGTCGATCAGGTCGTTCTTGGTCGCCCGTTCCCAATCATGGTCGCGCCCCGGCGTGCCGCGCCCGTCCAGGCTGACGACGATATAGCCGTGATCGGCCAGGCACTGGTTTTCCAGATATTGGCGCGGCGCCTGCAGCACCTGCTTGTATCCGGGCCCGGCATAGACCGACAGCACGACCGGATAGCGCCGCCCGGGCACGAAATCGGCCGGGCGGATGATCATCGCATCCATGTCCAGCGCCCCGGCGCGGGTATATTGGATATGCGGCGCCAGGGTCGGGGTTTCGGCCACGCCGGGCAGGGTGGCCAGCACATGGCCGTCGCGGTCGCGCACCACGCTCGCGGCGCTGCCGTCCGCGCCCATCATGGC
>NZ_JABXXP010000242.1 GCF_013376155.1 Nguyenibacter vanlangensis | reverse complement strand
GCCCGTCGGTACCGTCGCGGTGGCGGACGATCCAGCCGCGGGATTCGAACCGTGCCAGCATGCGGCTGACATGCGCGGGGTCCATGTCCAGAAGGCGGCGCAGATCGCTGGCCAGCACGCGGCCGGCCCGCGCGATTTCCAGCAGCATCCTGGCCTCGCCCAGGGTCAGGTCGGTGCCGAGGAAGCGCGTATTCAGCGCCCCGACCCGGTGGGTATAGAAACGGTTGAATGTCCGGACGGAGGTAACGGTCTGATCCATGCCGACACCACAGCATGGATGATTGACGGCGTCAACAAATACGATTGACATTGTCAACCATCTGGATGGCGCGCGTCGGCCGTGTCAGGGTGGCCCGTGTCAGGGGGTCGGTGTCAGGGGGCTCGTGTCAGGGGGATGTTGAGTTGGGCCAGGCGGCCGATCCATTCCTCGTCCAGGCCGGAATCGGTAAAGACCCTGGACACCTGGTCCAGTTTTCCGACGCGATAGGTCGAGTGGCGGTTGAACTTGCTGCTGTCGGCCAGCAGATAGCGTTCGGTGGCGTGCTTCAGCATGGCCGCGTTCAGGCGGGCTTCGTCGCTGTCGGGGGTGGCGATCGTATTGTCGGGCTGCACCGCGCTGGCGCCCAGATAGAGCTGGTCGAACCACAGCCCGTCGATCACCTGTTCGGACAGGACGCCGACCACGCTGCGATTGCCCGCGCGCACGCGGCCGCCCAGCAGGATGACCTGCACCTGGTCCATGCCCATCAGCGCCTCGGCCACCGCGATATTGTTGGAGAACACCGTCAGCGGCATCGGATCGAGCCGCAGGCGGTGCGCCATCTGCAGCACGGTCGTGCCGGCATCGAAGAACACCGCCGAGCCGGGACGCAGTTGCGCGAAGGCGGCATCGGCGATCGCACGCTTGTCTTCCAGACGCTGATGTTCACGCGCCTCGAAGGCGATTTCCATGCCGACCGTCTCGGCGATCGCGGCGCCGCCATGGGTGCGGATGATGACGCCCTGTTCTTCCAGCCGCTGGAGGTCGCGCCGGATCGTGGCCAGAGAGGCATCGACCTTTTCCGCCAGTTCGTGGATGCCGGTCATGCCGTTGAGATAGAGGTAGCGGCGAATCTGCGTCAGGCGGTCGGGGGGCACGATGTTTCTCCCATCGAACGAAGGATTTCACCCGATTTCACTGGAATCAATATTTTAGTGACCTGCTGATCCGAGAAATTCTCATAAGAATTTCTCGGGCAGGACACTAGGGCGTGCGGGCGCTGCCGGCAGGATGATGATGGCACGGCCGGAATCTAGACAGGCGCCGGAATGCGGTCAATGCGGCGGCGATGACCGGCACGGCAGGAGAGGAGACGATGTCCGTGGGGGTGAACGATCCTATAACGTCATATTCATGATCGCATAGCGTAAATTTTTGGCGAATTTCGTGAAAGAATTTCGCTCTTCGATCCAATTTCAATCATAAACGATCATATGATTGACTTGACATGAGGGGTTTCCGCTCGGAATCATTGACGCATGCGGCGACGCCCGACGGCTGGAGGAGAGAACGTGCGGCACGATTCCGGGACGCCCTGCGTGCTGGCGCTGGACGGCGGCGGGTCCAAGACGCTGGTCCTTCTGGTCGGACGGGATGCCGCGGTGCTGGCGGTGCGCCAGGCCGGCGGGTCCAACCCGTTCGACCGGCCGGACTGGCGGGCGGTGATGGCCGGATTGCTGGCCGGCCTGCCGGACGGGATCGAAGCGGCGGTCTTCGGCATGGCGGGCTATGGTGAAAGCCGCGACGCTGAATGCGCGGGGCGTATCGGCCCGCGCGGTGCCGGGCAATGAATGGACGCGGCGGCGGGGCGATTACGTCCCCGCCGCGATGAAGCCGCATGTCGTCGCCCTGTCGCGCAGCGGCGAGTCGACCGAGACGGTGGCAGCGGCCCGAGACCACCCGGGCGGCGGAGACGCTGCTGAACACGGCCGATCCGCACCTGAAGAGCGTGATCGCAGGACGGTCGCACTTCGTGTTCCTGGGGGCGGGGGCGCTGTACGGCGTGGCGCGCGAGGGCGCGCTGAAGCTGCGGGAAATGAGCCTGAGCCAGACCGAGGCGCATCATCCGCTGGAATATCGCCACGGCCCGGTCAGCCTGATCGACGAGCGGTCCTGCGTGATCGTGCTGTACCATCCGGACACGATCGCGGAGGAAGCGCTGGTCGCGCGTGAGGTGATGGCGAAGGGCGCGCGCGTGCTGGGCCTGGGCGGCCCGGGCACCGTGGAACTGCCCGTTGCCGGGCCGGCCGACGTGCGGCCGCTGGTCTGCCTGCCGGTGCTGCAATTGCTGGGCGAATATGTGGCGCGGATGCGCGGGCTGGACACGCTGGCGCCGCGGCACCTGACCAAGGTCGTGACGATCGGCTGACCGGGCGCGGTAGGAGGAGGCGACCTGCAACTAGTGTCCTGCCCGAGAAATTCTTATGAGAATTTCTCGGACCGGCAGGCCACTAAAATATTGATTCTAGTGTCAGTGGGCTGGCGCTGGCGCTGCTGGTCATGGCATTCTGCGGCGGGGCGGTGATGCCGCAGCTTTATGTCCGGCTGAAGCCGGTGGCCGGGTTCCGGGGCGTGTTCGCGGCGCCGATGCTGCCGTCCTATCTTGCCATTCTTCTTTACGTTTACGGCCGCTTTCGGGCGCGAGCAGCCGCCGACACCGGAGCGATGATGACCCAATTGCCGGAACTGGATGGCCAGATCGTCCTGCCCGAACGGATCCTGCCGGGGCGCATCGCCTTCGACCGCCGGATCCGTGCCCTCGCGGCGCGGCCGGACGCGCCGCGACGCTATATCCTGCCGGGCTTTATCGACGGGCACGTCCATGGCGGGGACGGCGCCGACACGATGGACGGGGTGGCGGCGATCCATCGCCTGTCGCGTTTCCATCTGGCGCACGGCACCACGACGATCCTGCCGACCACCATCACCCGCCCCTGGCCGGACGTGATGGACGCGCTGCGCGCGGTCGCCGACGTGTGCCGGACCGGCGTGACAGACGGACCCGCCATCCATGGCGCGCACCTGGAAGGGCCGTTCGTCAGCCCCCACAAGCTGGGCGCGCAGCCGCCCTTCGCCATCGCTCCCAGCCCCGACAAGGTGCGCGAGGCGGTGGAGACCGGCATTGTGCGCGTGGTGACGCTGGCGCCGGAGCTGGAGCATGCCGAAAGCGCCATGCAGACGTTCGCCGAGGCGGGCGTGCGGGTCAGCCTGGGTCATATGACGGCCGATTACGACCAGGCGGAGCGGGCCATCTGCACGATCTGCGCGGCGGGCGGCACGGTGGGGGCGACGCACCTGTTCAATGCCATGTCGCCCATCGAGGGGCGCAGGCCCGGCCCCGTCACGGCGCTGATGTGCAGCGACGTGGCCTATGCCGAGATGATCTTCGACACCCATCACGTCCACCCGGCCACGTTCCGCCTGGCATCGCGGATGATGGGCAGCCGGCTGCTGTTCGTGACCGATGCGATGCGCGGCGCGGGCCTGCCGGACGGGCCGAGCCAGTTGGGCGGGCAGGACGTGACGATCAGGGACGGGGTGGTGCGGCTGCCGGGCGGATCGCTGGCGGGCAGCGTGCTGACCCTGGATGTCGCCCTGCGCAACGCGGTGGAAAGCGGCGGGTTGTCGCTGCCGCGCGCGGCCGGACTGGTCAGCTTCAATGCGGCGCAGTACCTGGGCCTGCATGACCGGGGCGTTCTGGCGGTCGGGCGCAGGGCGGATTTCGTCGTGATGGACGAACGGCTGCGGGTGCAGGAGGTGTGGGTCGAAGGCAGGCGGGTGGTGTGACCGCGCTCGGGCCCCGGGCATCCACGCCGGGCCCGAGCGACGGGGGACCGATCGCCGGGGAGCCGATCGCCGGTCGCAGGGCTTGTGATGCAGCCCCTTACGAGGCGGCGTCGACCAGGGCGCGTATGCCGGGGACGATGGCGATCAGCAGGCCGCCGGGGGGCAGCGGATTGGCGTCGGACGCGGTGAGATGGGCGCAGGATTCATAGGCCCGGTCCTGTACCGCGAATTGCCGTGCGGCTTCGGCCCGCCAGGCCTGGCCATGGCGCCCCGGTTCCATCGCCTCCAGCCCCAGCAGCGCCAGCGCCGCGAGTTGCCGCGACACCGGG
>NZ_JABXXP010000241.1 GCF_013376155.1 Nguyenibacter vanlangensis | reverse complement strand
CAGGGCGCCAGGGCGTAGAAAGCGGGATCGGACGAACAGGCCGCCAGCGGCGCCGCGCCGGCCAACAGGCCGAGTCCGGCCCGCAGAACCCCCCGGCGCGACGCCGAACGGCCGGAGAAGGGGCCGGATAAAGACCCGGGCGACATGCCAGGCAACGTCATCGACTAGCGTCCCGTAATCAGCGCCGAAGGATGGCGATTGAGGAAATCGGTCAGAAACCGCACCGAGCGCGCGGTCTCGTCCAGTTGCACCAGCATCTGCTGCAGATCGCGATGGAAATCGGTGTCGCCGCCATAGCTGGCCAGCAGCAGGTTCGCGTTCTTCAGCGCGCCATCCAATTGCGCGCTCATCTGCGGCAGGCGCTGCAGCAGCGGATGCATGCCGCTGCGCGCATCGCTGGTCAGACCCTGCACGCTGCGCAGCGAATCGCGCAGGGCGACGATCGCCTGGCGGAGTTCGGGGCTGTTGATCCGTGCGTCCGAATGGGCCAGCAGGCTGTTCAGATTGTCGCCCACCTGCGTCAGCGGCAACGCCGCGATCTTGTCCGCGACGGTCGAGAGCGAATCCATGACGCCGCTCATCCCCCCCGCCTTGCTGGGGATGACCAGGGCCGTGCCCTCGACCGCGACGGTGGCCGGCGGCGCGTTCCTGACGAAATTCAGGTCGATCATCGCCTCGCCGGTCAGGAAGCTGGCGGTATCGACCGAAGCCCGCAGCCCGTTATCGACCAGCGCCCGCACCAGTTCAGGCCCGGCGCCACGGTGGATCTCGCCGGCCGCCAGAATGCGTTCCGGCTGGATTTCCATGCCGACGCGCACCCGGGCGGTGCCGGCCTTCTGGTCCAGGTCCAGCTTCACGCCGGTCACGGTTCCGACCTGGATGCCGAACATCGTCACCTGCGCGCCGACCGCCAGGCCCGACACCGAATTGGTCAGATAGGTCGCCAGCGACAGCCGCTCGCGATAGCCGGCATTGTCGGCCTCTTCCTGGCTGCCGTACAGGCGGAAGACGGAATCGCGCGGCGCCCCGGGGGCCGATTGCCCGATACGCTGCGGCGACAGGCCGAAGGCGACCCCGCCCGAGAACAGCGCCTGGATCGATTGCAGCTTGACCTTCAGCCCTCCGGCCCCGAACCCGACCTGCACGCCCGAGACGTTCCAGAAACGCGTATCGGTCCGCAGATAGCTGTCATAGGGCGAACGGATGAAGAGCTGGATCAGGATCGGCCCGACCCCGCCCGGCGGCATGGTATAGCCCAGCACTTCCCCCACATCGACGTCGCGGAAGAAGACCGGCGCGCCCGGACCGATCGACCCCAGCGACCCGGTGATCAGCGTATAGGTGCTGCCCGGCTCGTCCGACCGCAGGCCGGGCGGGGATTCCAGGCCGGTGAAGTCCGTGGTGCTGGTCCCGCCGGGCTCGCCAGGGTCCATCGCGATATAGGCCCCCGACAGCAGCGTCTCCAGCCCGGTGACGCTGGCGCCGTTCAGGCGCGGCCGCACCACCCAGAACCGCGCATGGTCGGTCAGCATCGGCGCGGCATTGGCGCTCATGCGCACGCGGACCTCGACATGGCGCATGTCGGGGGTCAGGCGCACATTCTGCACCGTGCCCAGTGTCACGGACTTGTTCTTGACCTGGGTCTGGCCGGCGGTCAGCCCGTCGCCGGTATCGAAGGTAAGGGTGATTTCCGGCCCGCGCCCCTCGAACCCCTTCCAGCCCAGATAGAGGGCGATGGCCAGCGCCACCACCGGAACCAGCCAGACGATCGAAAAACGGTATTTGCGGGCCGAAGCCCGGGGCGGGACAGGGCGCCGGCCTCCGGGAAAATCTTGGGGGTCGTCCGTCACGCCTGCTTCGGCTCCATCGTTCCGCTCTCTGTCGCTCCGTCCTCCGCCATGGCCTTGCCGGGACGCGCCTGCACGACGGCGGACGGCACGCCGTCGGGCGACGGGCCGTTCAGGCCGGCCGCGTCCCACATCACCCGCGGGTCGAAGCTGGATGCCGCGAACAGGGTCAGGACGACCACCGCGGCGAAAGACACCATGCCGGCATTCGCCGTGACGTTGGCCAATGAATTGAACCGCACCACCGCCACCAGGATCGAGACCATGAACACGTCGATCATCGACCAGCGGCCGATAATGTCAACCAGGTGGAACAGGCGCGTCCGCTGCACCAGGGCGAAGGACGAGCCGCGCCAGGTGCAGACCACCATCCAGCTCAGACTGACGATCTTGAGCATCGGCACCGCGATGCTGGCGAAGAACACCAGCAGCGACAGCGGCACCATGCCGTCCTGCCACAGTTCGATCGCCCCCTCGATGATCGTATGGCTGCCGCCCCCGCCGATCTTGAAGAAGGTCATGACGGGATAGAGGTTGGCCGGGACATAGAAGACGATCGCCGCGATCAGGAACGCGGTGGTGCGCGCCAGCGTCTCGGGCGCCCGCCGCCAGACCCGATGGTCGCAACGCGGACAGACCCCGACGCAGCGCAGGTTGCTGACCGGTTCGTTCAGCTCGCCCACCAGGCCGCAGGATTGGCAGGCCACCAGATGGCTGGGCGGCGGCATGGCGATCGTGTCGATATGGGCGAAGCGCACATGCACCCGGCGCCCATCCTCCATCCGGGTCACGGAATCGACGCGGCGATGGCGCCAGATCAGCTCGGTATCCAGGGTGGAATCGGTGGCCGCCATGGTCAGCATCAGCGCCGAGATCAGATAGACGGCAGGCCCCACATCGACATGGGCCAGGTCGGTCAGCTTGGTATAGGCCACGAAGATCCCCAGGACATAGACCTCGATCATCGACCAGGGACGCAGCTTCTCGTACCATACCAGCAGATGGGGGGCCCAGTCGGGCAGGGCGCGGCGGCTGGCCGCATACAGGATGGCGAACATCATGCCGATGACGACGGCCGGGGCGATCACCGTCACCAGCCCGACCAGGATCCCGGCCTCGCCCCATCCCTCATGCAGCAATTCCATCGGGCCGGTCACCAGGTCGACCGTGCGCTCGCGCCCATAGACGTCCAGCGTCATCAGCGAGGACGCCAGCGCCGCCAGGTACAGCGCGCAGGAACTGATGCAGAAGGCCAGGGGCGTCTGCAGCGGCGAGGTCCGCCGCCGCCATTCCAGCGTCTGACCGCAGCGGGCACACGCGGCCAGTTGGCCCGGCTGCAGCGCGGGCATGCGCTGGAACATCCCGCAGCCCCGGCACTCGACCAGCCCGCCGATCGTCCAGACATGCCGCATGGCCGCCGGCCGCTGCGGCCAGCCGGCCGCACGGCGAAAACGGGAAGCCCGGGCAGAGATCGTCTCGCTCATCACATGCCGCACTATAATTCAATTTCGTGACGGAGATAGTCATTCAACATATTGCGGGCATGCCAGAGGTCGGATATAGCGCACGCGTCGTGCCGACATAGCTCAGGGGTAGAGCAACTGATTCGTAATCAGTAGGTCCTCGGTTCAATTCCGAGTGTCGGCACCATTTTCCCATAAAATCAGATATTTGGATCGGATTCCTCGTCCGCTCTTCGCCGTGTCGCCTCGGCCGCCGGGCTGCGCGGCGAGTCGCCGGCCGCAGCGTCATCGGGCAGGATGATCGTGCAGCGCAGGCCGGGACGATTGTCCGACAGGCTGATCGTCCCGCCATGCAGCCGCACGATCGCCCGCACCAGGCTCAGCCCCAGCCCGCTGCCGGGCACCGAGCGGCTGGCATCCAGCCGGACGAACCGCTGAAAGACGCGCTCGCGGGCGTCGGGCGGAATGCCCGGCCCGTCATCGGCCACCACCAGCAGGATCCTGCCGTCCGCCAGCCGTCCGTCGAGGGAAATCCGGCTGCCGGCGGGCGTGTGGTTGATGGCGTTTTCCACCAGGTTGGACAGCATCTGCATCAGCAGGACCGGGTCGCCGGCGACGGTGCCGGGCACCGGCCCGGGCACGATCAGGACCTGCCCCCGGTCCTCGGCCACCGGGCCATAGAGGTCCGTGATCCGGCGGGTCAGGTCGTCCAGGCTGACCCGGGCGCAGGTGCCGGTCGAAATCTCCGCCTCGATCTGCGACAGGCGCAGCAGCGAGGAAAAGGTCTCCAGCGCCGCGTCCAGGTCGCCCAGCGCGTCCTCGATCGTGTCGCGGGCCGCATCGGGCAG
>NZ_JABXXP010000240.1 GCF_013376155.1 Nguyenibacter vanlangensis | reverse complement strand
CGACCCGGCGCGGGTCGAGGCGATCCTGGCCGAGGCCGGACGGGTCTTCGGGCTGGAGCCCGGTCTGCCGCGCGCGGTACTGGTCAATGGCCGGTTCGATCCTGCGCTTTCGCGCCTGCCGGCCGGAGTGCGCGCGGTACGGTTCAACGAGGCGACCGACCTGCCGCCGGCCGATGACGTGGCGAGCGCGCTGAATGCGCTGCTGGCCGAGGACGGGCTGGTGCTGCATGTCGCCTCCGGCCATGATGCAGGCCGGATGGCGCTGCTGTCGGTGGTGATCGCGGGGGATACGCCGGTGTCGGTCCATCCGCGGCACCGGATCGTGCTGGAGCCGGGGGCGAGATTGTCGCTGCTGGACCTGGCGGTCGGGCAGGGGAATTATCTGAACAACTCGGTCATCGACATCGCGGTCGCGGACGGGGCGTCGCTGGTCCATGCCAAGCTGCAGGCCGAGGATGTTTCGGCGCGGCATCTGGCGGTGGTTCACGCCGATATCGGCGCGGGCGCGCATTATGACAGTTTTACCCTGACCCTGGGGGCGGGGCTGGCCCGGCACGAGGTCCATGCCCGGCTGGGGGCCGAGGGCGGCGTGGTGCACGTCAACGGCGCGCAATTGCTGGACGGGCGGCAGCATGCCGACCTGACCAGCGTGATCACCCACGGCGCGCCGGCCTGCAATTCGCGCCAGACGGTGAAGAACGTGCTGTCGGAGCATGCGCGCGGCGTGTTCCAGGGCAAGATCCTGGTCGAGCGCATTGCGCAGAAGACCGACGGTTACCAGATGAACCAGGCGCTGCTGCTGTCCGAGACGGCCGAGATCGATGCCAAGCCGGAGCTTGAGATCTATGCCGACGACGTGCGCTGCAGCCATGGGGCGACGGTGGGCGCGCTGGACGGCGACCAGTTGTTCTATCTGCGCAGCCGCGGCGTGGCCGAGCACGAGGCGCGCGCCATCCTGATCAAGGCGTTCCTGCATGACGCGGTCGCGCTGATGGGGGACGACATGTTGCGCGCGGTGCTGGATCGCGCGGTCGAATCCTGGTGGAACCGGAAGGACGCATAAGATGGACCTGTCGCCCGTCGTCATGACCGACCCGATCGACGCGCTGCGCGGCCTGCGCGACGATTTTCCGATCCTGAACGAGACGGTGCACGGCAAGGCGCTGGTCTTTCTGGACAGCGCGGCGTCGGCGCAGAAGCCGGTACAGGTGATCGATGCCATGGCGGGCGCGATGCGCACCCAGTACGCCAACATCCATCGCGGCCTGCACTGGATGAGCGAGCGGACGACCGAGGCGTATGAAGGGGTGCGGGACCAGGTTGCCGGGCTGATCGGCGCGCCGTCGCGCGAGGAGATCATCTTTACCCGCAACAGCACCGAGGCGATCAATCTGGTCGCCCATTCCTTCGGCAGCCTGATGCGGCCGGGGCAGGCAGTGGTGATTTCGGAAATGGAGCACCATGCCAACCTGGTGCCCTGGCAGATGCTGCGCGACCGCACGGGCATCGAGCTGCGGGTGGCGCCGATCAGCGATGACGGCGATCTGGAGCTGGATGCTCTGGGGCGGCTGCTGGAGGATGGCAGGGTCGCGCTGGTGGCGGTGACCCATATGTCCAACGTGCTGGGCAGCGTGACCCCGGCGCGGCGGATCGCGGACATGGCGCATGACGCGGGCGCGCGCGTGCTGTTCGACGGCAGCCAGATGGTGGTGCACCGCAAGGTGGACGTGCAGGCGATCGGGGCGGATTTCTATGCCTTTACCGGGCACAAGCTGTATGGCCCCAGCGGGATCGGCGTGCTGTGGGGACGGCGCGCGCTGCTGGACGAGATGCCGCCCTTCATGGGCGGGGGCGAAATGATTTCCGAGGTCCGGTTCGAGGGATCGCGCTGGGCGGCGGTGCCGCATAAGTTCGAGGCCGGGACGCCCGCGATCGTCGAGACGATCGGGCTGGGGGCGGCGATTTCCTATATCGAGGCGGTCGGGTACGACGCGATCGCGGCGCATGAGGCGGCGCTGGTGTCCCACGCCCTGGAGCGCCTGGGCGACGTGCCGGGCCTGCGTGTGGTCGGGCGGCCGGCCGATCGGGGCGGCGTGATCTCGTTCGTCATGAAAGATGCGCACCCGCATGACATCGCGACCCTGCTGGACCGGAGCGGGATCGCCGTGCGGGCCGGGCATCATTGCGCCGAGCCGCTGATGCGCCGCCTGGGGCTGAGTGCGACGGCGCGGGCCAGTTTCGGCGTGTATACGACGCGTGAGGAAGTGGACATGCTGGCCACGGCGCTGGAGCAGATCCGCTCCTTCTTCATCTGAAGACCGGCATCTGAAAATCGGCATCTGAGGATCGAGGGGGAATGGACCAGGAGGGGATCTATCAGCAGCAGGTGATGGACCGGGCCCGTGCGCCCGTCCATGCCGGTCTGCCCGAGGGCGCGACGCATGAGGGAACGGGCGTGAACCCGATGTGCGGCGACCAGGTGCGGGTCGGGCTGGTGCTGGACGGGCAGGGGCGGGTGGCGCGGATCGGCCATCGGACCCGGGGGTGCGCGATCTGCGTGGCTTCGGCCGATCTGATGGCCGAGCTGGCGCTGGGGTGCGACGGTGGCGAATTGAAGGCGGTGTCGGCCGCGTTCGACAGGATGGTGCGCGACGGCGGTGCCGCGCCCCGCGACGAATTGGCGGTGTTCGCGCCGCTGCGGCGGCATCGGTCGCGGATACGCTGCGCCACCCTGCCTTGGTCGGCGCTGGAGACCGCGCTGGCGGATGGCCGGCAGTGCGCGACGGACGAATCAAAGGACGGATGAGACGGGAATGAACGTGCAATCCGAAAAGATCGAGACGGCGGAGGCGACCGGGACCGGGCCTGCAGAGGCCGGGACTGCCGGGTTTTCGTTCGACGCGCCGGCTTCCGAGCCGGACGGGTCGGTCGAGAGCTGGACGCCGGAGGAGATGCCTCCGGCCCGGGGAGCGGAGCCGGGAACGAAGCCGGGAACGAAGCCGACTGGGGACGGAACGCCCGACGAGGATGCGGTGATCGCGGCGATCGCCAGCGTCTATGACCCGGAGATACCGGTGAATATCTACGAGCTTGGCCTGATCTATGCGATCGACCTGCATCGTGACGGCAAGGTGCGGATCGAGATGACGCTGACCGCGCCCAACTGTCCCAGCGCGCAGGAACTGCCCGCGCAGGTGCAGGAGGCGGTGCGTGCGGTGGCCGGCGTGACCGGCGCCGAGGTCGAGATCGTCTGGGACCCGCCGTGGGACATGTCGCGGATGAGCGACGATGCCCGCCTGGCCCTGAACATGTTCTGAACAGGTTTTGAATGCCGCTTTCGGGAGAATGCCCCCCCAATGACCCAACCAACGACCCAGCCGATGACCCAGCCAATCGGCGGAACGCCCGCCGCCACCCGCCCGGCGCGCGCGCTGCCGCCGCTGATGTCGCTGTCCGACCGTGCCGCCGAGCGGCTGCGCGCCCTGTATGACACCGCCCATGCCGGCCAGTTGCTGCGCGTCGCGGTGTCGACCAAGGGCTGTTCGGGCCATGGCTACGACATGAGCTTCGTCGGGGAGCCCGGTCCGGGGGACGAAATCGTGACCGACAAGGGGGTGACCCTGCTGGTGGACCGCAAGGCGACCCTGTTCCTGATCGGCACGGTGATGGATTACGAGGTGAAGCAACTGGAAGCAGGCTTTACCTTCATCAATCCGAACGAGAAAGGCCGCTGCGGCTGCGGCGAGAGCTTCCACGTCTGATGCGGGCCAGGCGAGGGCGCTGCCCTCGACCCGCAAGGAGTCGCGGACCCCTTGACCCCAATCTGTTGACAAATAAATGGTTTCCAAAGGCGCCGCCTTTGGTGGGGTCCGGGGCGAAGCCCCGGGTTACCGGCCCGGGCGCCGGGGGCGTCTGGGAGCGGTGAAGACGCACACGGCTTCGGTTTCCGTGGACCAGAGGAACTGGTCGATCACCGTGAGGCTGTCCAGCGTGTAGCCCGCGTCCTTGAGGCCCGCGACGTCGCGGGCCAGGGCCTGGGGATTGCAACTGACATAGATGATGCAGGGCGGGCGCCCGGCGATGATCTGCGCCATCTGCGCGCCGGCCCCGGCATAGGGCGGGTCCAGCACCACGGCGCCGGCCTGGGCCAGGTGCTGCGCCATGAC
>NZ_JABXXP010000239.1 GCF_013376155.1 Nguyenibacter vanlangensis | reverse complement strand
GGCCTGAGCGTGGGTGCCGCGGTGGTCGTGGTGGGCATGGCCCTGACCCAGGACCCGCAGGACATCGCGGGCGCCCTGCCCGCCGTGGCGCAGGACGCGCCGGCGCCGGGCGACGCGGACCAGATGGCCGATGCCGACTGGCAGGCCTATGGCCGGACCCAGTTCGGCGACCGTTTCAGCCCGCTGAAGCAGATCACGCCGCAGAACGTGCAGGACCTGAAGGTGGCCTGGGTGTTCCGCACCGGCGACCTGAAGGGGCCGCACGATCCGGGCGAGATCACCGACGAGGTGACGCCGATCAAGATCCGCGACACCGTGTATCTGTGCTCGCCGCACCAGATCCTGTTCGCGCTGGATGCCGCGACCGGCAAGCTGAAATGGAAGTTCGATCCGAAGATCAGCTATGGCCCGACCTTCCAGCACATGACGTGCCGCGGGGTGTCGTACCATGAGACGAAGGCGGACGCGCAGACGATCGACGGCCAGCCCGCGCCGACCGATTGCGCGCATCGCGTCCTGCTGCCGACCAATGACGGCCATCTGTATGCGATCGATGCCGACAGCGGCGAACGCTGCGCGGGCTTCGGCACCAACGGCGCGGTCGACCTGACCGAAGGCATGCCGTTCAAGCAGGCCGGCTTCTATGAAGCGACGTCGCCGCCGGTCGTGACCGACAAGATGGTGATCGTGTCCGGCGCGGTGATGGACAATTATTCGACCCGCGAGCCGTCGGGCGTGACGCGCGGCTTCGACGTCTATACCGGCAAGCTGGTCTGGGCGTTCGATCCGGGCAATCCGGACCCGAACGAGATGCCGTCGGACACCCACAAATTCGTCCCCAACTCGCCGAATTCGTGGATCGTGTCGTCCTATGACCCGAAGCTGAACCTGATCTATATCCCGATGGGCGTGCAGACGCCGGATATCTGGGGCGGCAACCGCGGCGCGGATTCCGAGCGCTATGCCAGCGCGATCGTGGCGCTGAACGCCGATACCGGCAAGCTGGCCTGGTCGTACCAGACCGTGCACCACGATCTGTGGGACATGGACATTCCGGCCCAGCCGAGCCTGGTGGACATCCGCACCGCCGGCGGCGAGATCGTGCCGGCGCTGTATGCCCCGGCCAAGACGGGCAACATCTTCGTGCTGGACCGCCGCGACGGCAAGCTGATCGTGCCGGCCCCGGAGACCAAGGTGCCGCAGGGCCCGGCGCCGGGCGACCATCTGTCGCCGACGCAGCCTTTCTCGGAGCTGACCTTCCGTCCGAAGCAGAACCTGACCGACGCGGACATGTGGGGCGGCACGATGTTCGACCAGCTGATGTGCCGGATCATGTTCCATCAGTTGCGCTATGAAGGGCCGTTCACCCCGCCGTCGCTGCAGGGCACGCTGGTCTTCCCGGGCAATCTGGGCATGTTCGAGTGGGGCGGCCTGGCCGTCGATCCGGTGCGGCAGATCGCCGTTGCCAACCCGATCGCCATTCCGTTCGTGTCGCGCCTGATTCCGCGCGGGCCGAACAACCCGGCCAACCCCGACCAGTCGCAGCCCTCGGGTTCGGAAACCGGGGTGCAGCCGCAGTTCGGCGTGCCGTACGGCGTGACGCTGAACCCGTTCCTGTCGCCGCTGGGCCTGCCCTGCAAGAAGCCGGGCTGGGGCTTCATGGCCGGGATCGACCTGAAGACCAACAAGATCGTGTGGATGCATCGCAACGGCACGATCCGCGACAGCGCGCCGCTGCCGATCCCCTTCAAGCTGGGCGTGCCCAGCCTGGGCGGTCCGCTGACGACGGCGGGCGGCGTGGCCTTCCTGACCTCGACCGCGGATTATTATATCCGCGCCTATGACGTGACCACCGGCAAGCAGCTCTGGCAGGACCGCCTGCCGGCCGGCGGCCAATCGACCCCGATGTCCTATGCGGTCAACGGGCGGCAGTTCATCGTGACGGCCGATGGCGGCCACGGCTCGTTCGGCACCAAGCTGGGCGACTATGTGGTGGCCTACGCGCTGCCCGAGACGCCCTGAAGCCCACGCGCCCCGGCCCTGACGGGCCGGGGATGCGACGGACCGACAGGGGGCGCGCGGCCGGTGACGGCCACGCGCCCCCTTTTTTGTTTCAGGGAGGCATTTCAGGGAGTCTTTTTTCGCCCCCGTTTTTCGCCCCCCGGTTTCCGCCCCTCGTCCGGCATGTTCGCCATCAGGCCGCGGGTTCCGCGCGGGAATCGTCCTCGGCCTCCTGTGCTTTCGGGAGGATCAGCGCGTAATGCGTGCTGCGCCCCCCGGCGGCATCCTTGGCCAGGATACCGCGAGAGACGAGGTCGTTGATGTCCCGCAGGGCGGTATCCGGCGATGTCTTCGTCATCTTTGCCCATTTCGAGGAATTCAGCTTGCCCTCGAAGCCGTCCAGCAGCCGGTTCAGCATGAGATGCTGCCGGGCATTGAAGATTTGCCCGGCCATGTCTTCCCAAAAGCGGGCCTTCTGCAGCACCTTGCCCAGGGCCTGTTCGGCGCGGCCGAAGGCCCGGTCCAGGCAACCGAGAAACCAGTGCAGCCACGGGGTGATATCGAGCGTTCCTTTCTGCGTCGCCTCCAGAACCGCGTAATACGTCCTCCGTTCCTGACGGATCTGCGCCGAGAGGCTGTAGAAACGCTGGGACGTCTGTTCCGACCGGGCCAGCATGAGGTCACCGATCGCGCGGGCCATGCGCCCGTTCCCGTCCTCGAACGGGTGGATGGTCACGAACCACAGATGGGCGATCGCGGCCTTCAGCACCGGGTCGAGATCCTGCGCGCCATTGCACCAGGCCAGGAAGGACGCCATCTCGGCCTCTATTCTGTCGGCGGTGGGTGCCTGGTAATGCACGCGTTCCCGCCCGATCGGGCCGGAGACGACCTCCATGGCTCCCGCGCCGTCATGACGCCAGGCGCCCACGACGATCCGCGTCATGAAGCTGCGCCCCGTCGGAAACAGGGCCGCATGCCAGGCGAACAGACGCTCCCGCGTCAAGGGTTCGGCATAATGCCGGGTCGCGTCCAGCATCATCTCCACGACGCCTTCGACGTCCCGGTCGATCGGGGCCAGGGCACCGATATCCATGCCCAGCCGCCGGGCGATCGAGGAGCGCACCTGGCCGCGATCCAGGCGCTCCCCCTCGATCTCGCTGGATTTGATGACGTCTTCCGTCAGCGTCCCGAGAACCGCCTCGGCACGGAAATCGAAGCCGAGCGATTCCATGCGCCCCAGGAGCCGCCCCTGACGATGACGTACGGCCGCCAGTTGATGGGAGAGATGCGCGACGTCCCATGTGAATTCCGGCCAGCCCGTCTGTTGGTAGATATAGCGCGCCATATTCCCCGCACTCCTTGCGGGGAATGTAGCAGCCATTCACCGCGTCCCTCCAGAGAAACTCCGCATGGGATGCGGTGATTATGAGCCGCAATCACCGCAAAGCCTGTCGATCGGCATGTTTCGGGGGTGGCGCATGGTGGTTATGATGGGGCATGTCCGCCCGATCCCTCTCCGCCCGCGCGATGCGGGCGCTGCCCTATATCGTCGCCGCCACATTTTTCATGGAATATCTGGATTCGACGATCATCGCGACGGCGCTGCCGGCGATGGCGCGGTCGTTCCATGTGGGGCCGAACGCGCTGAGCCTGGGCATGACGGCCTATATGCTGACGCTGGCGGTGTTTATTCCGATCAGCGGCTGGGCGGCGGACCGGTTCGGCTCGCGCAGCGTGTTCGCCGGCGCGGTGACGGTCTTTACCGCGTCATCGGTGCTGTGCGGGGTGGCGGGCAGTGTCGATGCGTTTATCGCGGCGCGGGTGCTGCAGGGGCTGGGCGGGGCGATGATGGTGCCGGTCGGGCGCTTTATCGTGGTGCGCAATACCGAGACCGGCCGGATGATAAGGGCGATTTCGACCATCACCTGGCCCGCCGTCGCCGCCCCCGTGGTGGGGCCGACGGTGGGCGGGATGATCGTGACCTTCGCGAGCTGGCACTGGATCTTCCTGATCAACCTGCCGCTGGGCCTGGCGGTGCTGGGCGTGATCTTCGCCATCGTGCCGCAGCAGTTCGGCGCGCGGCGGCCGATGGATTGGGGCGGGTTCGTGATGGGTGGGGCGGCGCTGACCGCGATCCTGCTGGGGACCGAGCTGGCCAGCGACAGCCATGCCGGCCTGGCGCAG
>NZ_JABXXP010000238.1 GCF_013376155.1 Nguyenibacter vanlangensis | reverse complement strand
CCGCGCCGCATGGCGCGCCAGGAATGCTGCGGCGCTGGCGCCGGCGGGCGCGATCGCGTTCACGCCGCCTCCGCCAGGAAACGGGCATAACCCTGGGCTTCCAGTTGCTTGGCCAGCTCCGGTCCGCCGCTATGGATGATCCGCCCGCGCGCCATCACATGGATGCGGTCCGGCACGATGTAATCCAGCAGACGCTGGTGATGGGTGATGACCAGCGCCGAGAAATCGGGCGCACGCAGCGAATTCACCCCTTCGGCCACGATGCGCAGCGCGTCGATGTCCAGCCCGCTGTCCGTTTCGTCCAGGATGGCGAAGGACGGCTGCAGCATGCGCATCTGCAGCACCTCGTTTCGCTTCTTCTCGCCGCCCGAGAACCCGACATTCACGTTGCGCTTCAGCATGTCGTCGGCGATCGACAGGTGCCTGGTCTCCTGGCGCACCGCCTTCAGGAAGGCCACGGCATCCAGTTCGTCCTGCCCCCGGGCGCGGCGCACCGCATTCACCGCCGTGCGCAGGAAATTCGCGTTGTTCACCCCCGGCAGCTCGACCGGCGCCTGAAAGGCCAGGAACAGGCCCAGCGCCGCGCGCGCCTCGGGCTCCAGCGCCAGCAGGTCCTGACCCTTGAAGGTCGCGGTGCCCTCCGTCACCTCGTAATCCTCGCGCCCCGCCAGCACATAGGACAGGGTGGATTTGCCCGACCCGTTCGGCCCCATGATCGCATGGACCTCGCCCGCCGGGATCTCCAGATCGACGCCCCGCAGGATCTCCTTGTCCATGCCGCCATCGGAAATCCTGGCGCACAGGCCGGCGATCCGTACAAACTCGTTGCTCACGTCACTCATCTCCGTTCAGCCGACGCTGCCTTCCAGGCTGATCTGCAGCAATTTCTGGGCCTCGACCGCGAATTCCATCGGCAGTTCCTTCAGCACGTCCTTGCAGAACCCGTTGACGATCAGCCCCACCGCGTCCTCTTCCGACAGGCCGCGCTGACGGCAATAGAAGAGCTGATCCTCCGAGATCTTCGACGTCGTGGCCTCGTGCTCCACCTTGGCCGACATGTTGCGGCTCTCGATATAGGGCACGGTGTGCGCCCCGCAGCGGTCGCCGATCAGCAGGCTGTCGCACTGCGTGAAGTTCCGCGCTCCCGACGCCTTGGGCATCATCCGCACCAGCCCGCGATAGGTGCTGTCGGACTCCCCGGCGCTGATGGTCTTGGCGATGATCGTCGAGCGCGTGTTGCGCCCGATATGGATCATCTTGGTCCCAGTATCGGCCTGCTGGTGGTTGTTGGTCACCGCGACCGAATAGAACTCGCCCACCGATCCGTCGCCCTGCAGGATGCAGGACGGATATTTCCACGTGATGGCCGACCCGGTCTCGACCTGCGTCCAGGAGATCTTCGACCGCGCCCCGCGGCAGGCGCCGCGCTTGGTCACGAAATTATAGATCCCGCCGCGGCCTTCCGCGTCGCCCGGGTACCAGTTCTGCACGGTCGAATATTTGATCGCGGCGTCATCCATCGCCACCAGCTCGACCACCGCCGCATGAAGCTGGTTCTCGTCGCGCATCGGCGCCGTGCAGCCTTCCAGATAGGACACCGACGCCCCCTCTTCGGCGATGATCAGCGTCCGCTCGAACTGGCCGGTATTGCGCGCATTGATGCGGAAATAGGTCGACAGCTCCATCGGGCAGCGCACGCCCTTGGGAATGTAGACGAACGAGCCGTCGGTAAAGACCGCCGAATTCAGCGCCGCATAGAAATTGTCCGACACCGGCACCACGCTGCCCAGATAGCGGCGCACCAGGTCCGGATGCGCGCGCACCGCCTCGGAAATCGGACAGAAGATCACCCCCGCCTCGGCCAGCGTCTCGCGGAAGGTGGTCACGACCGATACGCTGTCGAATACCGCGTCCACCGCCACCGGGGCACGGGCCTGCTCGCCCTCGGGCACCTCCACCCCCGCCAGCATCGCCTGCTCGTGCAGCGGAATGCCCAGCTTCTCATAGGTGCGCAGCAATTCGGGATCGACCTCGTCCAGCGATTTCGGCCCGGCCTTCTTCTTCGGCGCGGCATAATAATGCGCGTCCTGGAAATCGATCGGCGGATGGCGCGGCTTCGCCCAGGCCGGCTCCGCCATCGCCTGCCAGGCCCGGAACGCCTTAAGCCGCCAGTCCAGCAGCCACTCCGGCTCCTGCTTGCGGTGCGAGATCAGGCGGATCGTATCCTCGTTCAACCCCTTGGGGGCCAGATCCATCTCGATCTCGGTCTCGAACCCCCATTTGTACGTGGACTGGCTCAGACTCTCGACCGCATCGCGGGTTTCGGCAATCGCTGGCATCTTCCTGCTCCCTCAGACCGCTTCGGCCCGGCCGGCCGCGGATATGTCCCGGACCGCCGGCGCGGCCCCTCTGCCCTGATCGGGGCCCTGATCGGGGCCCTGACCAGGCTCCCTGTCAGAGCCTCGCTCAGAGCCCCAGTCGGGCGATCCCGCCCCATGTCGCTGCCCGCAACGGCGCATGTCCGACAGGCTGATGGCCGACAGCGCGCCGCGGATCGCGTCATTGACCGCGTCCCACTGGCCGCACAGCCCGCACAGCCCGCGCGTATCGCACCCCCCGCCATCGACGCAGGCCGTCAGCGAAATCGGACCGTCCACGGCGGCGATCACCCGCGCGACGGAAATATCGTCCAGCTTCCGCGCCAGCCGGTACCCCCCGCGCGCGCCGCGCAACGACACGACCAGGTCGTCGGCCGCCAGGATCTTCAGCACCTTGGCCACCGTCGGTTCCGGGATTCCCGTAGCCTGCGCCAGCGCGGGCGACGTCATCACCTCGTCCGCCTGCGCCAGGCGCACCAGGGCGACGACGGCGTAATCGGTCAGCTTCGATAATTTCAGCATCCGCCCTCCTTCGCCGGCCACGGTCCCGTCCGCCCATAGCGGACCAAATCAGTACTGATTTCCGTTTCCAGATGCTTCCGTGCAAGGCCAGCGTCAAGTGCAATCGGCACAGCCCAGTCACCTGACGGGCCGCATAACGGCATAATCGGGGGCCGCTTCCCGTCCAACCCGCGTGCTTTAGCCCGCTCCCGGCCCGAATGCCAGCCGCAGCACCAGCGCCAGGCCGGCGCCTGCCAGAAATCCCACCAGCGTGCCGTTCAGCCGCACGAATTGCAGGTCCTTGCCCACACGCAGCTCCAGCCGCTCGGCCAGCATGTCGGCATCCCATCCCGCCACCACCGCGGCGATAAAGCGCGACAGCCGTTCCCGCACGAAGGGCAGCCCGCGCAAGATCATTCGCCGCACGCCCGTCGCCACCCGCTCGCGCAGCGCCGGGTCGGTGCGCATCTGCTCGGCCAGGCGCAGCAGCGTGTCGCGGACGATCGACGCGGCCCATCCGTCGGGCCGTCCCATGTCGGCCTCGATCATCAGCCGCATCCGCCGCCACACATCGCCGCTCCAGTTGCGGATGCTGTCATGGGTCATTACCCCCATGATCGCGCCGGTAATGTCGCGCCGCCGCTCCGGATCGGTCTCGATCCGGTCGATCTCGGCGCGCACCCAGCTCGTAAAGCCCTCGCGCAGCTCCGAATTCTGCGGGTCGATCCGGTCCAGCTCCTGGTTGACCGCCACCAGCACCTTGGTCGCGATCGACCCGCCGATGGCCCAGCCCAGGATCCGCCCGCCCTGCTCGCGCACCCGGTCCTCGATCATCGTGCGCAGCGACGCTTCCTTGGCCTTCAGCCCGTCCTTCATGCGCGCCAGCAGAAAGGACAGCACCTCCTGGTGCCGGTCGCCCTCGACCAGCGCCCGCAGGGTCCGGGCCACGACCGGCGCCACCTCCTCGCCCCCCAGCAGCATCGGCATGATCCGCGCCAGGCCCGATCCCGCGCGCCCGTCCTCCAGACGTTCCAGCACCGCGGGGGCGGCGCCGGCCAGGCTGCGGCTGACCGTCTCGGCCGAGGCCGGGTCGTCCATCAGCCCCGCCAGGATCTCCGGCAGGTCGATCCGGTCCATCGCCGCATTGACGTCGTCCTCGGTAAAGACATGGCCGGCGACGAAACGGCCCAGCGCCTCGCCCAGCCGCGCCTTCTGCGCCGGCAGGATCGCGGTATGCGGAATCGGCAGGCCCAGCGGCCGGCGGAACAGGGCGGTCACGGCGAACCAGTCCGCCAGCCCGCCCACCAC